>DATHLO010000286.1:0-2082 GCA_035488075.1 Steroidobacteraceae bacterium
TGATGCCGACGACGGGCAGCACCAGGCAGCGCAGCGTGATCTCGCCGGTCATGGCCACATCGGAACACACCGGTGCGTTCCTGAAGAGCGAGGCGAGCGACACGAACATCGCAACCCCGGCGCTCGGTCCGTCCTTGGGGATGGCGCCGGCGGGCACGTGCACGTGGACGTCGCTGTGCTCGAAGAGCTTGGGGTCGATGCCGAAGTCCACCGCCTGTGACTTCAGGAGACTGAGCGCCGCCTGGGCGCTCTCCTTCATGACATCGCCGAGCTGCCCGGTGAGGATCAGCTTGCCATTGCCGGGCACGCGCGCTGACTCGACGAACAGGATGTCGCCCCCGACTGGCGTCCACGCAAGTCCGGTGGCCACGCCCGGCACGCTGGTGCGCTGCGCGACCTCGTTCTCGAAACGCGTCGCTCCGAGCACCGCATCGAGATCCGCCGCATCGAAGGCCACCGTCTGTGCCTTGCCGGAGGCGATCTGCATGGCGGCATTGCGCGCCAGCGCGCCGATCTGCCGCTCGAGAGCGCGGCAGCCCGACTCGCGCGTGTATTCGTTGATGATGCGGGCGAGCGCCGCATCGCTGACCGAGAACTGCGCAGCGGTGAGTCCGTTTGCCTTGAGCTGGCGCTGCACCAGGTAGCGCTTGGCGATCTCGAGCTTCTCCTCCTCGGTGTAGCCGCTGAGCTCGATGATCTCCATGCGATCGCGCAAGGGTCCGGCAATGGTGTCGAGCACGTTGGCGGTGGCGATGAACAGCACGCGCGACAGATCGAACGGCTGGGCGATGTAGTTGTCGCGGAAGGTCGAGTTCTGCTCCGGATCGAGCACCTCGAGCAGCGCCGAGGCGGTATCGCCGTGGAAGCTCGCCGAGAGCTTGTCGATCTCATCGAGCATGCACACCGGGTTGCGCGTGCCGGCCTTGCGCAGGCTCTGGATGATGTTGCCGGGCAGCGCCCCGATGTAGGTGCGCCGGTGGCCGCGGATCTCCGCCTCGTCGTGCACGCCGCCGAGGCTAACGCGCACGAACTTGAGTCCGAGCGCACGCGCGATGCTCTGGCCGAGTGAGGTCTTACCCACGCCCGGGGGTCCCACGAAGCATAGGATCGGGCTGCGTCCCTGCGGGTTCAGCTTGCGCACTGCGAGATACTCGAGGATGCGCCGCTTCACCTTCTCAAGCCCGTAGTGATCCTCGTCGAGTACCTGACGGGCGCGCTCGATATCGATGTCCTCGGTGCTGGTCCTGCTCCACGGCAGCGCCACCAGCCAGTCGAGATAGCTGCGCACCATGCCGTGCTCGGGGCTTGCCTCGTTCATGCGGCCGAGCCGCTTGAGCTCCTTGCGGGCGTGCTCTTCGACCTCCGGCGGCATGCCGGCGGCGCTGATCTGCTTGTCGAGCTCCGCCAGCGCACCATCGCTGTCCTCGCTCTCGCCGAGCTCTTTCTGCAACTGGTGCAGCTGCTCGCGCAGCACCGCTTCGCGCTGGCGCTCGCCGAGCGCCGCCTGCGTCTGCTCGTTGATGTTCTTGGTGATCTTCAGCACTTCCACGCGGTGGGTGAGCAGCTGGATGACCTTGTCGAGCCGGGTCTGCAGATCGACCGTCTCGAGGATGTCCTGCTTCTCGGCAGGGCTTGCGTCCATGAAGTTGGCGATCAGGTCCGCCAGCGGCGCCGCCGCGTCGATGCCCGCGATGAGCCGCTGCAGCTCCGGTGGCGGCTGCGGCAGCAGCGCCAGGGCTTCGAGCGCGCGCTGCTTGAGCAGTGTGAAGCGTGCCTCGATCTCCGCACCGCCCGTGGCGGGCTCCGCGATCTGCTCCACCCGCGCGGCGAAGTACGGCGTCTCGCGCAGCATCGCCACCACGCGGAAGCGGCTCTCGCCCTGGCATATCAGGTGATGCGCGCCTTCCGGGGTGGTGACGTAGCGCAGCACCGTGGCGAGCACGCCGATGGCGTAGAGATCCGCCGCCACGGGCTGTTCGGTGGCCGGGTCGCGCTGCGCCAGCAGCGCGATCTTGTGACCGGCGCGCACCGCTTCCTGAGCGGCGGCGATGCTCTGCTCGCGGCCGAGCGCGATCGGCGCCA
>DATHLO010000287.1:0-5318 GCA_035488075.1 Steroidobacteraceae bacterium
CCCAACGACGGCTGGTCGGGCAACAGCTATCTTGGCGCGGGCGGTGCTTCGCAGTTCTCACCCCAGGTCACGGCGGCCGGCACGTACACGTACACACTCAGCTGCTCCTCCGGAGCGCTCAGTGCGCAGCAGAGCGTCACCGTCACGTTCGAAAACAGCGCCCCCTACGTCACCGCCTCGCTCAACACCGCTTCGGTCGCTTTCAGCGCCTCGCCCGCGGATTACGTGACGCTGAGCTGGAACTCCAATCTCTCCTATTGCAGCCCCTCCGTTTCGACGGGCCTGCTCGCCTCCCCCGACGACCCGTTCGGTCTGGCAACGTCCCCGCAAGGCGGTGCGACCCTCACCCCGCTGCAGTCGGGGAAGTTCTCCATCACGGTCACGTGTAATCCGCTGAATCCCGCGCCCGTGACCTCCACCCCGCTGACGCTCACGGTGACGCCGCCCGCCCCGCCCACGGCGATGATCTCCTTCAACCCCGAATCCGTGGTCGCCGGAGAGACCTTCACCGTCTCCTGGTCCTCCACGCTCTCGAGCAGCTGCAACCGAACGGGCGGCATCCCGGGGGATGCGTGGATCACCTCCATGGAAGCCCCCGCCGGCAGCATCACTGAAGTTGCGATGGCCGGGCAGTTCAGCTTCGGTGTGTCCTGTTACAGCATCGATCCGTCCACACCCGCCGTTTCGACCCAGGCACAACTCGCGATCGCGGCGCTGTCGGAGAGTTTCCTCAGCAGCGCCTCTTCGCTCAGCACCGGCAGCTCCTTCACCTTGTCGTGGAACACCACCGGGGCGACCCGTTGCAACGGCAGCGGCGGCGGCGCGAACGGCACGCCGTGGGCTGGCGCGCAACCGACGTCCGGGTCGGTCACGCAGACCGCCACAACCAACGGCACGTTCACGTACGAGTTGGACTGCGGGGTCAACAACGAGCAGATCGCACAGAGCGTCACCGTCAAGGTGGCCGCGCCCGCCGCGGGCGCCGGCGGCGGGGGCGGCGGCGGCGCGGTTGGCGTCCTGGAACTTGCCGTGCTCCTGCGGCTCATCAGTCAGCGTCGGCGCGCCCAGCGCTTCGCTTAGACGCAGGCCCGAGAGTGCGCGGCCGAGGATCGGGAACAGCCAAGCCTGCGACCGCGCATGGTTATCGTGTAGCCGCGCGCGAGCACCGCGGCGAGGCAGGCGGAGGTTCCACGGGCGCCGGCACCCTACACGGCTGCGCTTACTGGCCTGAGGCCCACGTTTTCCTCTATAGTGGCAAACCCTGCGCACCCCTTTCCGGGTGCCCCTCATTTAATTAAGCGACCCATGGCCCGAATCACCGTAGAAGACTGTCTGCACAACGTCGATAACCTCTTCCAGCTCGTGCTGCTGGCGGCGCAGCGCGCCCGCCGGCTCGCCAACGGCGCCGAGCCCACCCTGCCGCTTGAGAACGACAAGCCCACGGTGCTCGCGCTGCGCGAGATTGCCGCCGGCAACGTCACGGCCGAGATGCTGCGCGAGCCGGACCCGGTGCCCGAGCCGATCGTTCCCGACGCCGACAACCAGTCGAGCTTCCGCGCGCCGCAATTCGGTCTCGGAGACTGACGGCCCAAACTAGAGCCCTATGGACTACGCGTCTTCGCTCCTGGGATTGCTGCCCGGCGGAAGACGCACCCCGGGGCTCAAGGAGCTGCTCGCCACGGTCGGCAGCTACCTCGCCCCTGAGCAGGTGAGCCGCGTACGCGCGGCGGCCGAGTTCGGCACCTCCGCGCATCACGGTCAGAAGCGCCTCTCCGGGGAGCCCTACATCACGCACCCGGTAGCCACGGCGGCAATCCTTGCCGACCTGCACCTGGACGCCGACACCATCATCGCGGCGATCCTGCACGACGTCATCGAGGACACCCCGACGCCCAAGGATCAGCTGGCGGCGCGCTTCGGCGCGGACGTCGCCGAACTCGTCGACGGGGTCACCAAGCTCGACCAGATCAAGTTCAAGAGCCGCGAGGAGGCGCAGGCGGAATCCTTCCGCAAGATGCTGCTCGCGATGGTGCGCGACCTGCGCGTCATCCTCGTCAAGCTCGCCGATCGCATGCACAACATGCGCACCATCGAGGCCATGGCGCCGGCGCGGCGGCGCGCCATCGCGCGCGAGACGCTCGATATCTACGCGCCGATCGCCGAACGACTCGGGCTCTACAACATGAAGCTCGAGCTCGAGGACTTAGGGTTCAAGGCGCTGTATCCGAGCCGCTACCGCGTGCTCGAGCGCGCGCTCAAGCGCGCGCGTGGCAACCAGAAGCAGTTCCTCGCCCGCATCGAGCAGCAGCTGAACGCGGGGCTCATCAAGAGCCAGATCGAGGCGCGCGTGGTGACGCGCGAGAAGCATCTGTACAGCATCTACCAGAAGATGCGCCGCAAGCGCGCACCGCTGAACGAGATCGTCGACGTGTACGGCATCCGCATCGTGGTCGACAGCCCCGACACCTGCTACCGCGCGCTCGGCGCCGTGCACGCGGTCTTCAAGCCGATGCCCGGGCGCTTCAAGGACTACATCGCCATCCCGCGCGTCAACGGTTACCAGTCACTGCACACGACGCTCTTCGGGCCCAACGGCGTGCCGATCGAGGCGCAGCTGCGCACCGCCGACATGCACCGCGTGGCCGAAGCGGGCATCGCCGCGCACTGGAAATACAAAAGCGGCGGGGACGCCGGTTCGATGCAGCAGGAGCGCACGCGCGAGTGGCTCTCCAACCTCGTGCTGCTGCAGGAGGCCGGCTCCTCGGAGGAGTTCCTCGAGAGCGTCAAGGTCGACCTGTATCCGGACAAGGTGTACGTGTTCACGCCCAAGGGCCAGATCCTGCGCCTGCCCAGCGGCGCCACCGTGGTGGACTTCGCCTACGCGGTGCACACCGACATCGGCAACCGCTGCGTCGCGGCCAAGGTGGACCGCCGCCTCACGCCGCTGCGCACCGTGCTGCGCAACGGCCAGACCGTGGAGATCATCAGCGCCAAGGGCGCGACTCCCAACCCCTCGTGGGTGAACTTCGTCGTCACCGCCAAGGCGCGCAGCGCCATCCGCCACTACCTGAAGAGCCTCAGGCGCTCGGAAGCCATCGCGCTCGGCGCCAAGCTCCTCGCGCAGGCGCTCGGGGAATTCAGCCTGTCGCTCGAGGATGTGGGCGCGGAGGTGCAGCGCGCCGCACTCGGCGAGCTCGGTATGAAGGACCTCGATGAGTTGTACGAGAAGATCGGGCTCGGCGAGCGCCTCGCCCCGCTCGTGGCGCGGCGCCTGCTGCCAAGCGCCGCGCACCCGCACGGCGGTGCCGCGCTGGCACCGCTCGCGATCGCCGGCACCGAGGGCCTGCTGGTGAGCTACGCGCGCTGCTGCTTCCCGATTCCTTACGATCCGATCTTCGCTTTCCTCTCCGCGGGGCGCGGTGTCGTGATCCACCGCGAGAACTGTGTCAACGTCGAGGATTACCGCAAGCATCCGGAGAACTGGCTGCCGGTGAGCTGGCAGGCCGCTCCCGACCGCCTGTGCAGCTCCGAGCTGCGCATCTACGTCGTGAACCGCACCGGCGTGCTCGCCCAGGTGGCCGCCGCCATCGCCAGCACCGAGACCAACATCGATCACGTCTCGATCGACGAGCAGGACAGCGACACGGCCGTGCTCACCTTCGAGCTGCGCGTCCGCGATCGGCGCCACCTCGCGCGCCTGGTGCGCGTCATCCGTCGCATGCCCGACGTCACGCGCGTAGCGCGTACCATCGCCGCCCATGCCCGCGGCGGGCGCGTGAGCGACAGCGAGGCTGACCCGGAGCGCAGCGGCTGAGACCGCCGCGCCGCCGGCACGATTTCACTCAAGGAGCAGCTGATGAGCCGTCAGATCATTCACACCGAACGCGCCCCGCAGGCGATTGGCACCTACTCGCAGGCGGTGCGCGCCGGGGACACCGTCTACCTCTCGGGCCAGGTGGCGCTGGATCCGGCCACCATGCAGCTCGTGAGCGGCGACATCGAGGCGCAGATCCGCCGCGTGTTCGAGAACTTGAAAGCGGTAGCCGAGGCCGCGGGCGGCTCGCTCGCCCAGGCGGTGAAGATGAACGTGTACCTCACCGATCTGGCGCACTTCGCCAAGGTCAACGAGGTCATGGCGCTCTACTGTGCCCAGCCCTACCCGGCGCGTGCGGCGGTCGGCGTCGCGCAGCTGCCCCGCGGGGCGCAGGTCGAGATCGAGTGCGTCCTGCATCTGGGCTGAAGAGCGCTCCGAGCACAGCGGTCAGCCGCGCCGAGCAGCGCCCGGTGAGCGCACTGCGGGGCGTCGGAGCGGCGCTCGCCGAGCGTCTGGCGCGCCTGAACGTCACGCGCGTGGCGGACCTGCTGTTCGTGCTGCCGCTGCGCTATGAGGACCGTACGCGTGTGGCGGCCATCGGTACGCTCACCCCCGGCACGCGCGCGGCGGTGGAGGGGGAGATCCAGCTCACCGAGGTTGCCTACCGCCGCCGCCGTCAGCTCTTGTGCCGCATCTCCGACGGCTCAGGGATGCTGACGCTGCGCTTTTTTTATTTCTCCGCAAGTCAGCAGGCCAATCTTGCGCGCGGCACGCGGCTGCGCTGCTTCGGTGAGGTGCGCCGCGGGCCGTTGGGCCTGGAGATGGTGCACCCGGAGTATCGGCGCCTGACCCAGGCCGCCGCCCCGCTGGAAGAGACGCTCACGCCGATCTATCCGCTCACCGAGGGCGTGCCGCAGGGACGCCTGCGCGCACTCATCGCCGAGGCGCTGAGCGAGCTTGAGCGCGCGCCGTTGCACGACTTCATTCCACCCGAGGCGGGCCTGCCGGCGGGTCTGCCGAGCCTGCCCGAGGCGCTCAACTACCTGCACCGGCCGCCGCGCGCAGCGCAGCTCGCCGAGCTCGCCGCGGGCCGCCACCCGGCGCAGCAGCGGCTCGCCTTCGAGGAGCTGCTGGCCCATCACCTGGCGCTCAGGCTGCGCAAGCGCACGCTCAAGAGCGATCCGGCGTTCGCGCTCACCGATGCGGCGCACTTGGGTGAGCGCTTTCTTGCGGCGCTGCCTTTCACCCTGACGCACGCACAGGCGCGCGCGCGCGCGGACGTCGAGCGCGATCTTCTTGCCGGTGTACCCATGACACGCCTGCTGCAGGGTGATGTCGGCTGCGGCAAGACGGTGATCGCCGCGGCGGCGGCCGCGCGCGCCGCAGGCTCCGGGCTGCAGGCGGCGCTCATGGCCCCGACGGAACTGCTCGCCGAGCAGCACTGGCGCAATCTTAAGGACTGGTTCACCCCGCTCGGGCAGACCGTGGCGCTGGTGTGCGGCTC
>DATHLO010000288.1:0-12873 GCA_035488075.1 Steroidobacteraceae bacterium
CGTGGTGCGCCTCATCCAAAAGCACCCGCACGAATATCGCCTGGAAGGACCCCTCAAGCTGCGCGTGACGCGTTCGCTGCCGAGTGATGCCAGCCGCTTTGAGTTTGCGGGCGAGTTGCTCAAGCGCCTCGGCGAAGCCCCGCGAGTCCATTAGAATGCGCGCCATGCTCATTCCTCGCCGCTCGTTAGCTCGTCATGCGCTCAGCGTGGCCGTCGCATGTGTGCTCGTTGCGCTCGCCGCTCGCGCCGAAGACACCGCGGTCGCCGGCGGCACGGTCTACAACATCGAACTGATCGTGTTCCGTGCCACAGGGGCTCCGGGCGGGGCGGAGAACTGGAGCACGCAGGGCGCAAGCGGGCGCATCATCGCCGGCGATGAGACCGACACCGGCCCCTCGCAGGTCGGACACTTCCTAGCGCTCCTGCCCGCATCGGCCTACCAGCTCACGGATCTTGAGAACCGCCTGCGCTCAAGCGGCGCTTACGTGCCGGTCGCGCACGTGGCCTGGTCGCAGACGGCGAGCTCGTGGGGCACACGCGCCGGCTTCCCGTTGCAGCGCCTGGGGGTGGATGTCGAGGGGCTCACCGGCACCGTGTTCCTCGAGCACGGGCAGTTTCTGCACCTGGGGATGACGCTCAACTACGCCATGGCCGCCCCGCCGCCGAGCCTGAATGCGGCCCCCGGCACGCCGTTCACGATCAACGAGAGCCGGCGCGTGCGCTTTTACGAGCGCAACTACTTCGACCACCCCGCCTATGGGGTGATTGCGCTCGTGACCCCGGCGCAGGGCGCGCGCGCCCCCGGGCGCTAAAGCCCCTCGAGAAGCTGGGCCTGGGTGAATTCCCACATCGCCCCGCCGCGCTCCTGCCGGGCGCAGCGCACGCGCTCGCGTGAGGCGGCGATGAACCAGGTTTCCTGGGCGCGGGGCCGGCCCCGGCCGAACACGACGGGGCTGAGCACGGCCACACAGGCCGCGTGCTCAGGATCGCGCACCGATTCGTAGCGGATGCAGGTGATGCCGGCCGCACGCGCAGCACTCGCGAGCGCCTGTGTGTGGCTGTAATCGGTGCGCGCGGTCCACGCGGGGCGTTCACGCAGCAGAGGCGGCGCCGTCAGATCCAGCGCACTCGCGCTGCGCACGGCGGCGCGAAAGGCGGTGTGCGGCACCGGCTTCAGATCCGGCGTGCCGGGGGAATCGAGCAGGAAGCGCAAACGCCAGTAGCTCTTCTCGGCCAGCGCCGTGCGCAGCGCCTCCGCGCCGTACCACACCCCCGCCTCAAAGGCGGCGCGAAAGCGCGAACCGGCATGCGGCCGATAGCGAAAGGGCGTGATCAGCAGGTAGTGCAGCGGGACGCTGTCGGCGGGCAGCTGCGGTTTGCTCTGCTCGAGGATCGCCTCCAGCGTCGACTGCTCCTCGAGGGAGGCGACCAGGCGCATGGTGGAGGCCAGGTGCTGCGCCTCGACCACGCGGTACAAGGTGTACGCGTAGGCGCGCGCCTCAGATGCGAGCGCGGGCGGCGTCCAGGTAGTCAACGGTGCGCACCAGGCCGGCCGGGTCGCGGATCAGCTCCAGCGGCACGCCCCCGAGTGCGCGGTTCTCGCTGCGCAGCCAGGCGCGCGCCGCGGCATCATCCGAGCCCACGATGGCGTCGAGGGAGCGGAACAGCCGCACGAACAGCGCCGCGAGCTGCCAGGGCTTGGAGCCCGACTCGAGCTGCTTTTGGCCGTGGGCGAGGCGCGAGAGCGTCGCCCCGCTCACCCCGATGACCGCGGCAAGCTCGGCCTGCGGGATGCCCAGAAAGCGCCCCGCACGCACGGTAGCGCGCGAGAGGACCTGCGCTTCTGCGAGCGCGGTGCGCATCTTTGTGGCCCGGGAGGTACTCATTTCAGAAGAAATGTTATAGCAATGGCCTTTCTATGGCAAAAAGAGCTCCGTGGCGCCGGGTGGCCCCAAACGTCAGGAAAGGCGGCAGACCCCGGAAGGGGGCCTTCAGCTGCTGAAGTCGCCGGCTTCCGCGGTCACGATCGCATCCTTGCCGTTCTTCTTGGCGCGCTTCATGGCCGTCTGGCAGGCCTTCAGGAGCCCCTCGAGCGCCAGGGTGCGCGGGGGCACGAGGCTGGCGATTGCGGCGCTCACGGTGACGTAGCGGCCGGCACCGGCGGTGGGGTGATGCATGGGCAGGTCGCGCACGCGCTGCGCGACCGTCTGCGCGTAGTGTGCGGCACGCTCGGCGGCCTCCCCCTGGGTGAGTACCGCGAAGGTGCCCCCCTCCCAGCGGCCCACCAGATCGCCGCCGCGCCGGTAGGAGGCGCCGATCACCCGCGACACGCGCCGGATACAGGCATCGCCCGCCGCGCGGTCGAATTTGTCGTTGTAGGCGCCCAGGTCATCGATGTCGAACATGGTCAGTCCGATCTCGTGCGAGTCGCGCTGCGCGAGCGCCCAGTCACGCTGCAGCAGCTCCTCGAAATACGCGCGCGAATGTAAGCCCGTGAGCCGGTCCTCGCGCAGCCAGGACGGCAGTCCGGAGGGGGAGCGCTCGGCGCCCTTCAGCCGCTCGCTCGCATCGCGGTGGTAGCCGATGAAATGCGTCAGCTCGCCCTTGCCGCTGCGCACCGGCTGCATGACGCACTCGTTCCAGAAGAGCGAGCCGTCCGGGCGGTAATTGCGCACCAGCACGCGCGCCGGATTGCCCTTCTGGATGGCCTCCGCCAGGCGCACGCGCCCGTCCTGGTCTCGATCCGTGCCCTGCAGGATCCTCAGGTTGGTGCCCAGGAGCGCCGCGACCGGGTAGCCGCACATGCTCGAGAAGGCGCTGTTGACGAATATGACCGGGCAGTCCTTGGAGGTGGCATCGCAGATCACGATGCCCTCAGGTGAGCCCTCGACCACCCGCCGCCAGGCCTCGGCGGACCAGTTGTTCATGTCGGGGTGCCCCCCGGATCGAGGGTCAGGGGCGGCGCGGCGGACATGCGCGCCAGCAGCTCCCGGGCGTGCGCCCACTCGGGCAGGGCCTCAAGGGCGGCGTGACTCGGCGCCCCGGCGCGGCCGTGCAGGCGCACCAGGCGCAGGCTGGAGGCCGGCTGCGGTTCGCAGTCGAGCCGGTCCAGTATTTCGATGACGCTCGGTCGATGGTTGCAGACCGGTAGCATGTCACAGCCCGCCGCGAGGGCCTGCCGCGCCCGGGTCACAATGTCCCCATAGGCGGCTGCCCCCTTCATGGAAAGATCATCGGCAAACACTACCCCCTGAAACCGCAGCTCTCCGCGCAGCACGTCGCGAATCCAGAGGCCCGAGAGGCTCGAGGGGTGCGGATCGACGGCCGGAAAGAGGATATGGGCCATCATGACGGCCGGCAGGCCATTGGCGATCAGACGCCGGTAGGGGGTCAGGTCCCGGGCGAGGTCCACCAGGGGTCGCCGGTCGACGGGGAGGCTCAGGTGTGAGTCCGCCACCACTGCCCCATGCCCGGGGAAGTGCTTGGCGGTCGCCGCCATGCCCGCATCGCGCATACCGTGCATCCAGGCCCCGGCCAGCTGCGCAACCGCATCCGCCGAGGCGTGGAAGGAGCGCTCGCCGATGACCTCGCTCACCCCGTAGTCCAGGTCCACGCACGGGGCGAAGGAGATGTCGACTCCATGCGCCCGTAACTCCGCCGCCATGAGCCAGCCGACCGCGCGCGCGAGCGCAAGTGCGCTGCGCGCCTCCAGGTCAAACTCATGCCCGATGCGCCGCGCCGGCGGGATGCGCGAGAAGCCTTCGCGGAAGCGCTGCACGCGCCCGCCCTCCTGGTCGACGGCGACGATCAGCGGCGGGGCGCGCACGGCGTGGATCGCCTGCACCAGCTGCGTGAGCTGCTCGGGGTGCGCGTAGTTGCGCGCGAACAGAATGACGCCGCCGACGAGCGGATGGCGCAGCAGTTCGCGCTCCTCTTGGGTGACCTGGGTCCCCTCGAGGTCGATCATCAGCGGTCCGAGACTCATGCGAGGGACGCGGCAGCTTCCCCGCGCGGCTCAGCGGCGCTCAGCAGTGCCAGGGATTCCACGTGCGCGGTGTGCGGAAACATGTCGACCACCCCTGCCGCTTCGAGCGTCATGCCGTGCTCGTGCACCAGCACCCCCAGATCCCGTGCCAGGCTTCCGGGGTGGCAGGAAATATACAACACCCGCTGCGGCGCGAGGGCTGCGACCGTGCCCAGCACTTCGCGCGCGCCGGTGCGCGGCGGATCGAGCAGCACGTGCGTGTAGCGGCGGCGCGGCCAGGAGAGGTCCGCGAGGGAGGCGGTGAGGTTGGCGACGTGAAAGTGCGCGTTGCCAATGCGGTTGAGCTGGGCATTGGCGCGGGCGCGCTCGATGAGCGTCGCCTGCGCCTCCACGCCCACCACCTCCTGCGCGTGACGGGCGAGCGGCAGGGTGAAATTGCCGAGCCCGCAGAACAGGTCCAGCACGCGCGCCTGCGCTCCGAGGCCCAGCATCTCGACCGCGCGCGCGACCAGGGCCTCGTTGACGGGGCCATTCACCTGGATGAAGTCGGTCGGCGCAAACTCGAGCCGCAGGTCAAAGCGCGGCAGGCGGTAGTACAGCGCTTCGGCAGGCTCCCCGAGCGCGCGTACCGAGTCGATACCGCCGCTCTGCAGATAAAAGCGCACGCCGTGAGTGGCAGCGAAACGCTCAAGCAGCGCAACATCCGCAGGCGCCGGCTCGCGTAGCACCCGCAGCACGAGCGCGGTCGCGTTGTCGGCGACCGCGACCTCGATCTGCGGCAGCTGCTCACGGATGCTGAGCTCGTTCAAAACCGCCGCGAGGGAGCTGATGAGCTCGCCCGCCGGCCGTGCGAGTACGGCACAGCCGTGCAGCTGTGCCACGTAGGGTGCGGCGCGCTCGCGAAAGCCGACCACCACGCAACCTTTCTTGCGCACGAACTTCACCCCGAGCCGCGCGCGGCGCCGGTAGCCGAACACCGGTCCGCACAAGGGCGCGAGCCAGCGCTGCGGCGCAACGCGCCCGACGCGCTCAAGAGCGCTGCGCAGCTCGCTCTCCTTGGCGCTGAGCTGCGCGGCCGGCTCCAGGTGCTGCAGTGCGCAGCCCCCGCAGACGCCAAAGTGCGGGCAGTGCGGGCTCACCCGCGCCGCGGAAGCCTCCAGCACCTCCAGCAGCTGCGCCTCATCGTGCTGGCGGCGGCGGCGCGTGCGGCGAAAGCGGATGCGCTCGCCCGGGAGCGCACCGGCCACGAAGACGGTCTTGCCGCCGTGTACGACGCCCTCACCCTCGTGCGTCAGACTCGTCACGAGGCCGGTCTCCTCCGGCGGCGGCAGCGGGCGCCGTTCGCCGGTGCCGGCGGCGGGCACGCTCAAGCGGCCGCCTCCCACACCCGCAGGAACTCGGCGAGGTGCGGCTCGGCCGCCGCGCGCAGGTAGCCCTTGACCCGCTCGATCTCCGCGGCGTGCTGTTCGCGCGCGAGCGCCCCGCGCAGCTGCGCAAAGCGCAGCCAGATGAGCCAGGTGTTAAGCACATCGGTCTCGCAGTACGCGCGGATGCCGGCAATGTTGCCGTCGCGCCAGGCTTCCCACACCTGACTGCCGTCGAAGCCAAGTTTGCCGGGCAGTCCGAGCAGCGTCGCCATGCTCGCAAGCGAGGCGCGGCCGCGGCCCTGGTACGCCGCCAGCACGTCCATAAGATCGGTGTGGCGCCAGTGATAGCGGCTCAGGTAATTGTTGTAGCGGAAGGCGGGATCCTCATCCCCGGTCTCCCAATAGCGCGTCGCCTGCACCCCGTGCAGGAGCGCGCGATAGGTGAGCACCGGCAGGTCAAAGCCCGAGCCGTTCCAGGAGATCAGGTCCGGGGAGTACTTGTCGATGCCGTCAAAGAAGCGCTGCACGAGCTCGCCCTCGGGCGTGTGCACGTCGCCCAAGCTCCACACGGTCAGGGCCTCGCGGCTGCGCAGCACGCAGGAGATGGCGACCACGCGCTGCTGCTCGAGCGGCAGGAAGTCCCGACCGGTGCCCTGGCGACGCAGCGCGAACATTGCCTTGGCGACCTGCTCGTCCGCGAGCCCCTCGAGGTTGTAGAGGCGCCGCCCGAGGGCGACATCCGGCACCGTCTCGATATCAAACACGAGCGTATTCATGGGGCCTTCATGAGCACCGCCACCGCGACGACGAGCCCGCGCTCATCGGTGAGCGTCACGTGCCCCTCGCCGATGCCGAGATTGCGGCGCACGGCATCACCGCGGGCGGAGAACACCACCTCGGGCTTGCCCCAGGCGTTTTGCACGACGCCGACGTCGCGGATCCACACCCCGTGCGCAAAGCCGGTGCCCATGGCCTTGACGATGGCTTCCTTGGCGGCAAAGCGCATGGCGAGAAAGCGTGCGCGCCGCTCGGTGAGCGCCAGCTGGGCCATCTCCGCGGGCAGCAGCAGGTGCTCGATGAAGCGGGAGCCGAAGCGCTCGAGGGTGCGGGCGATGCGCTCGCTCTCGAGCACGTCCACGCCGATGCCATAGATCATGCGCGCGCCGCCTGCATGAGCGTCTTCATCTCGCGCACCGCAGAGGGCAGGCCCACGAACAGTGCCTGCGCAATAATCGCATGCCCGATGTTGAGCTCGACGATCTCCTCGAGCCCCGCCACCGCAGCCACGTTGTGGTAGTTGAGGCCGTGACCGGCGTGCACGGTGAGCCCGAGGCGCCGGGCGCGCCGCGCGGCCGCCGCCAGACGCGTGAGCTGGGCAGCCTGTGCGGTGCCCTGCGCCTCGGCATAGGCCCCCGTGTGTAACTCGATCACCGGCGCGCCGACGGCGAGCGCGGACTCGATCTGACGCTCCTGCGGATCGATAAAGAGCGAGACGCGGATGCCGGCGCGCTTCAGTTCCGTCACCGCATCGCGGATGCGCGTGGCATCGCCCGCCACGTCCAGCCCACCCTCGGTGGTGATTTCCGCCCGCCGCTCGGGCACCAGGCAGCAGTCCGCGGGCCGCACCCCGGCGCCGATGCGCAGCATCTCCTCGGTCACCGCCATCTCCAGATTCATGCGCGTCTTGAGCAGGCCGCGCAGCGCGTGCACGTCCTCGTCCTGGATGTGACGACGATCCTCGCGCAGGTGCAGCGTGATGCTGTCGGCGCCGCAGCTCTCGGCCACCAGCGCCGCCTGCACCGGATCGGGCAGCCGGCCGCGGCGCGCCTGGCGCAAGGTGGCGACGTGGTCGATGTTCACACCGAGCAGGAGCGCCCGCGCTTTCATGGGGCGCCCTTGCGCAGCATCGCCTTGGCTACCGCACGCGTGGCGAGCGGCCGCCCCTCAAGACAGGCGGCGAGCGCCGCCTTGAGCAGGTGGCGCGCATCCTCGAGCGCGCGCTCCCCGGCGGGCTGCTCGGCGGCGAGCGCCAGCAGCGAATCCCCGCGCAGCGCGCCGCCGTGGGCGCCGCCGGCCGCCACGAGTCCCGCGCTCGGGCGAAAGTGATAGAACTGCTGCGGGCGGATGGGTCGCCCCGAGAGCGCTTCGGTCGCCAGATCCAGCCCGTAGCCAAGAAGTTCGAGCAGGCGCTTCTCAAAGACGCGCAGCACCGGCTCGAGCGCCGCGCCCGTGCGCAGCCGCTCAAGCGTGCCGTGGTAATGATCGAACAGCGCCGGCAGCGGGTCGTGGCGCGTGGTGAGTTTCAGCAGCAGCTCATTCAGATAGAAGGCCGCGAGCAGGCAGTCGGCCGGGAGCGCCGCGCAGTGCTCGGCACGCTCGGCGCCGGTTAGCTGCGCGGCCTCGCCGCGCCCGCTGAAGGAGAGCAGCAGCGGCTGGAAAGGCTGCAACACGGCGGCGAGCTTCGCGTGCGGACCGCGCACCCCGCGGGCAAAAAGCGTCAGCCGCCCGTGTTCGCGCGTCAGCACTTCCAGAATGCGGCTCGTATCGCGCCAGGGACGGTGATGCAGCACGTAGCCGGGCGTGAGGTCGATGCGGCGCGTACTGCGGGTCATTCGAGTCCGAGTTCCTTCAGTGCCCGGGCGTTGTCGGCCCAATTCTCGCGCACTTTCACCCACAGGTTCAGGTGCAGGCGCTGCTTGAGGATCTCATTGAGCTGCAGCCGCGCGGAGCGCCCGACGCGCTTCAAACGCTCGCCCTTGGCACCGATCACGATCGGTTTCTGGCCTTCGCGGTCCACCCAGATGGCCGCGTCAACGGTCAGCTGGCCGTCTTCCTCGGCGAGTCGCTCCACTTCGACGGCGATGCCATAGGGCACCTCCTGGTTCAGCTCCAGGGTGAGCTTCTCGCGGATCATCTCGGCGATGCGAAATTTAACATCCCGGTCGGTCAGCTCGCCGTCCGGAAACAGCGCCGGTGCGGGCGGCAGGTACGCGCCGATCGTGCGGCGCAGGTCCTCAACGTTGTCCGACTTCAACGCCGAGACCGGCACGATGGCCAGAAACGGATGCCGCGCGGCGAGTTCCCCCAGATACGGCAGCAGCCGCTCACGCGGGCGCACGCGGTCGATCTTGTTCACCGCGGCGATGGCGGCGCGCCCGGATCTCACCAGGCGCGCGAGCACGAGCTCATCCTCGCTCGTCCACTGGGTCGCCTCGAGCACCATGACCACGATGTCCGCATCCTCCAGCGCTGCGGTCGCGGTGCGGTTCATGGCCTTGTTCAGGGCGCGGCTCGCCTCGCGGTGCAGCCCCGGGGTATCGACGAAGGCGATCTGCACGTCCGGGGCGGTGTAGATGCCGAGGATGCGATGCCGGGTGGTCTGCGGGCGGGGGGTCACGATGCTGAGCCGCGCGCCCACGAGCGCGTTCAGCAGCGTCGACTTACCGACGTTCGGACGGCCCACGAGTGCCGCAAAGCCGCTGCGATGCGCCACGGGGGCGTCGCTGCTCACGGGGTGCGCGCCGCGGCCGTGCCGGCGCCCATCTTCTCGAGCATGCGCGCGGCCGCCTCCTGCTCGGCGCGGCGCCGGCTTGAGCCACTGCCGCGCGTCGCGAGCTTCAGGGCCGGCACTTCGCAGCTCACCGTGAAACTTTGTGCATGGTCTTCGCCCGCTACGCCTGCCACCGCATAGCGCGGCAGCGCCAGACTGCGCGACTGCAGATACTCCTGCAAGCGCGTCTTGGAATCCTTCAGCGCCTCCGGTTCCGGCAGCGCCGCAAGACGCGGCCCGAAGAGCCGCTCGATGAGCGGCTCGAGCGCGCTAAGGCCCGCATCCAGGAAGATCGCACCGAGCAGCGCCTCGAGCGCGTCCGCCAGGATCGACTGGCGACGAAAGCCACCGCTCTTGAGCTCCCCGGCGCCCAGTTGCAGCGCCTCCCCCAGCCCCAGTGCGGTGGCGATCTCGGCCAGGGGTTCGCGACTGACCAGGCGTGCGCGCAGGCGGCTTAAGTCCCCCTCGTTCGCCTGCGGAAACGCGCGGTAGAGCGCGTGCGCCACCAGCAGATTGAGCACGGCATCGCCCAGGAACTCGAGCCGCTCGTTGTTGGAACCGGTGGCGCTGCGATGCGTGAGCGCGGCGCGAAACAGGCTGAGATCGCGGGGCTGGTAATTCAGGCGCTCACGCACCCAGCGGGCGGGCCAGTCCGCGCCGCTCATGGGCGCGCCAAGAGCGCAGCGGCGAACAACGTGCTATTCGGCCCCGGCGCCGCCACCACCGATTCTGACCTTCTTGTCGAACGCGACGTGGAGGGAAATGTTGTCAAGCAGCGGCGCCTCATCGTCGTACTGCGCCTCAACCAGCCAGACGCCCGAATCGCGTGTGATCTTAAAGTCTTTCGAGTCCGGGTAGTTGACCATGTCGATCTCGAAGTGCTTGTCGATCGCCGCCTTGATCTGCGCGGAACTGGCACCGACCTCCAGCTCCTTGGCCGTGCCGTCGAGCGCGCGCACCACCTTCATGTAGTTCAGGTACACCGGGGCCAAGCGGATGCCGGCGTAGAGCACGATGGCGAAGGGCGTCAGCAGGATAAGCCAGCCGAGCGCCGTGACACCTAATTGCCTGTTTCGCCTCATCGCCATGACTCCCACGTGCAGTTTACCGACAGCGGCGGAACCGTAAGGGGCCTGCGCCCCTTAGGGGATGGCCTTACCGACACGGTTCCACATAGGACCCCCCGAGCGTCCCCAGTCCCAATTGAACCAGATCCGGGTGGCCCTGCCGACGAGATTCTCCTCAGGAACCCAGCCCCAACTGCGACCGTCGTCACTGTTATCGCGATTGTCCCCCATCATGAGGTAGTGCCCGGGCGGTATGACCCCGTCGAAGGCGGGGATGCGGCCGCTGCCGGGGGCGTCCTCGTCCCCGCAGACGTAGCCACGCACGGCGCGCCGGTTGCAGCCGGGCAGCACCGGCTGGCGGTCGATCGCCACCGGACAGTACATCGCCTGATGCTCGTGGGTGCCCAAGCGCTCGTGCGCGAGTGCGAAGTTCTGGTAGCACCCGTCGCTGAAGCGCTGCGGGTCGAGCACCGAGGGTACCGGCTGGCCGTTGATATACACGTGGTTGTCGCGTACCTCGACGTGATCCCCGGGCAGGCCGACCAGACGCTTGATGAAGTTAACGGAAGGGTTGGGCGGGAAGCGAAAGACGACCACATCCCCACGCTTGGGCTCACCGATCTCGACGACCTTGCGGTTCATGACCGGCAGACGCAACCCGTAGGCGTACTTGTTGACGATGATGAAGTCCCCGTCGAGCAGGGTCGGCATCATCGAATCGGAGGGGATGCGAAAGGGCTCGAAAATGAACGAGCGCAGTAGCAGCACCACCAGCGCCACCGGAAAGAAGCTGCGCGCGTAATCCACGGTGCCCGGTTCGCTCACGAGCGCAGGATCGCGGCCGGCGGCGCGCGCCGCCGCCACGCGGCGCGGCCTGAGAAGCCACGCATCAAGTCCCCACACCACCCCGGTGATCAGCGTGATCGCAAGCAGCACGGCGCTGAAATCGAGCGTCTCGGACACCAGCAGCCGCACCACCGCGGCGATGATGAGCACCGGCAGCGCGGTGTAGAGCAGCGTCATGAGCGGCGGGTCGCGCACCACCTGCGTCCCCGGGGCGAGCGCGCGCCGCGGCCGCAGGAACCAGTCATCCACGATACAGATGAGGGTCACCGGCAGCGCCAGCCAGGACAGAACAACAATCAGCGGCATCAGGCTCTGTAGCATGAGTCTCTCTAGTGTTTGCGACCGACCTGCAGCACCGCAAGGAAGGCCTCCTGCGGGATCTCCACGTGACCTAACTGTTTCATGCGCTTCTTGCCTTCCTTTTGCTTCTCCAGCAGCTTTCTCTTGCGGCTCACATCCCCGCCGTAACACTTGGCGAGCACGTTCTTGCGCAGCGCCTTGACCGAGGCGCGCGCGATGACGGCGGTGCCGATGGCCGCCTGCACTGCGACCTCGAACATCTGCCGCGGGATGAGCTCCTGCATCTTGTCGACCAGTTCGCGCCCGTGCTGGTAGGCACTCTCGCGGTGCACGATGATCGAGAGGGCATCCACCGGGTCACCGTTGATGAGGATATCGAGTTTGACCAGGGGAGCTGCAGAAAAGTGGCTGAACTCGTAGTCAAAGGAGGCGTAGCCGCGGCTCGAGGACTTCAGGCGATCAAAGAAATCGAGCACCACTTCCGCAAGCGGCAGCTCGTACTGCAAGGACACCTGGTTACCCAGGTACAACATCTTCTTCTGCGTGCCGCGCTTGTCGTTGCACAGCTTCAGTACCGCGCCGACGTGCTCGGGCGGCACGAGGATGTTGGCGGTGATGATCGGCTCGCGGATCTGCTCGATGTCATTGACCGCCGGCAGTTTCGCCGGGTTGTCGACGTACTCGATCTTGCCATCGGTGCGCAGCACCTCGTACACCACCGTGGGTGCGCTCGTCACGAGCGTGAGCTCGTACTCGCGCTCGAGCCGCTCCCGCACGATGTCCATGTGCAACAGGCCCAGAAACCCGCAGCGAAAGCCAAAGCCGAGCGCCGCGGAAACCTCCGGCTCGTAGTGCAGCGCCGAGTCATTGAGGCGCAGCTTCGCCAGGGCGTCGCGGAATTTCTCGTAATCGTCGGTATTCACCGGAAACAGGCCCGCGAACACGCGCGGCTTGATCTGTTTGAACCCCGGCAGCGGGGCCGCCGCGGGGCGGTTTTCCAAGGTGATGGTGTCGCCCACCGGCGCCCCGTCGATCTCCTTGATGCCGGCGACCACGAAGCCCACATCGCCGGTGGCAAGTTCGGTCTCCACGATCGGCTTGGGCGTAAAGCGGCCGAGCCGATCGATGACGTGGGCACGCCCGGTGGAGACCACGCGGATCTTCTCGCCGGTCTTGAGACTGCCGTTCATCACCCGCACCAGCGAGACGACGCCCACGTAGTTGTCGAACCAGGAATCGATGATGAGTGCCTGCAGCGGCGCGTTGGGATCCCCGCGCGGCGCCGGGATGCGGCGGATGAGCAGTTCCAGCAGCTCCGGCACGCCCTCCCCGGTCTTGGCGCTGACGCGGGCAGCGTCGGTGGCCTGGATGCCGATGATCTCCTCGATCTCATGCACGACGCGCTCAGGATCCGCCGAGGGCAGGTCGATCTTGTTGATGACCGGCAGCACCTCCAGGCCCTGTTCGATCGCGGTGTAGCAGTTGGCGACGCTCTGCGCCTCCACGCCCTGCGAGGCATCCACCACCAGGAGCGCCCCGTCGCAGGCGGCCAGCGAGCGCGACACCTCGTAGGAGAAATCGACGTGGCCGGGGGTGTCGATCATGTTCAGCTGGTAGCGCTGCCCGTCGTGCGCGTTGTAGTACAGCGTCACGCTCTGGGCCTTGATGGTGATGCCGCGCTCGCGCTCGAGCGCCATGGAGTCGAGCACCTGGGCCTGCATCTCCCGGTCGGCCAGCCCGCCGCACAGCTGAATGAGC
>DATHLO010000289.1:0-2593 GCA_035488075.1 Steroidobacteraceae bacterium
GTGCCGTATTAGTGATTCCCTGGCTGACCTTCGTGCGGCATCGAGCGTCAGTCGGCTCACTTTAGCAGTCGCTTCTGCACTGCGCCATTTTGTGAGGGCGATGTTAAATCGAAAAGAGACCTTGGGATTGCAGGAACGGCAAATCGAGAAAGCAGAGCTCCGGGCTGCGTCTGCTCAAGGTGTGTCTACATAATCTGGAGGGTCCTTGACCGGCAGCGCAGCGGGCCGCTCCAGGACCGCTCCTGTGAAAATACCGTGGAGTATTTTGGGCGCAGGTTGCAGGCGAACTTGTCGCCAGGATCTGCGATCCGCGCATTTACTACGGACGGAGTAACTCTCGCTTACAAATGCTAGGGCTCTCGTGCTTCCGCGGCACTCACCCGCCGCAGCCATTTCCGGATGCGACGCTTGCCGAGTACGTTCGCGGCGAATGAGAACGCGATGAGGGAGACATCGAGCGTCAGACTCTGTCGCTTAAGGTACAGACGATCGAGCCGGCGGCTGAAGCGGGCGCCCCGCCCGGCCAGGAGCTGTGAGAGGCCGGTGATCCCGGGCTTGGCGGCAAAGCGCCAGTCGTAGCCGGACGTGTCCCAGCCGAGCCGCGCGACATCCTGGCGCGTGAGGGGACGCGGACCGACCAGGCTCATCTCACCGCGCGCCACGTTGATGAACTGCGGCAGCTCATCGAGCCCGGTGCGGCGCAGGACGGTGCCAACGCGCGTGACGCGCTCCTGCGACATGCTGCGGAACTTCACCACCGTGAAGGGCCTGCGGTCGCGCCCGAGGCGGGTCTGGAGGAAGAACGGCGGTCCGCCATCCTCAGCCCAGGTCGCAAGCGCAATCCCGGCCGCGAGCGGGGCGAGCGCCAGGCAGGCGGCGGACAGTGCGAGGAGATCGAGCGCCCCTTTGCCGGGATAAGGATGTGCGCTCACGTTCGATGCGGTATTTGACATCGGTTCAGACCCCCGGGCTCACGTAGCCCGTCGCTAAGCTGGGATGGGAGTGCTCGAGGCGCGCGCGATAGCGGATATGTCGACGGCGCGAGTGCTCGATGAGGGGCCGCCATACGGTGGCGGTCAGGCGATGACGGATGAGGAAGCGCCAGAAGCGGTTCGAGCGCTTGTAGAGATAGCTCATCGCAAGATACGGCAGGACCGCGCGGTGATCCTTCGGGCGCCGCGCCCAGATGGAGCCGTGCGAGAAGAGCGTGTCGTAGCACCAGGCGTAGCCGTGATCGAGCTCTGCGGCGCTCATGTGTTTGGGTTTAAACACCACGTGGGCGGTGTCATAGCGGTCCCAGTCCTGATGCAGGATGCGCCCCGCCGCCTCAAGCTGCCGAAAGAGCGGCGTGCCGGGATAGGGCGTCAGGATGTGAAACGTCGCGCACTCGAGGCGGTTGTCCTCGATCCAGTCCACGGTGCGCGCAAACACGTCCACCCCGTCGTGATCGAAGCCGAGCACGAAGCTACCGTTGACCTGGATGCCATGCGCGTGCAGCAGTGCGACGCGGCGTGCGTAGTCAAGCGGCGCGGGCGTGCGCTTGCGGGCGGCGACGAGGTTGCCCTCGTTGAGGGATTCGAAGCCAACGAAGACGCCGGTACAGCCAGCGAGTGCCATCTCGCGCACGAGTTTCGGATCATCCGTCACGTCGATCGTGACGGCGGCACTCCAGATGATGTTGAGCGGGCGCAGCGTCGCGCACAGCCGGCGCAGGTAATCCGGGCGCGAGCCGAGGTTGTTGTCGATGAAGACGGTGTAGGGCTGAGCGTCGGCGAGGATCTCGCCTGCGACCTGTTCCACGTCGCGCATGCGATACGGCATGTGCAGCCCCTCGGTCGAGAGGTAACAGAAGCCGCAGCGATTGTGGCAGCCGCGCGTGGCGATCATGCTGGTCGTGGTGAGGAAAGAATCGCGCGGCAGGATGTCACGCCGCGGCGGCGGATCGAGCACATAGGGGCGCGCAAAGTTGGCCTGGTAGCGCCGCTTGAGCGCACCGCGCTCGATGTCCTCGAGGATTTGCTGCCACAGCGGCACCCCGTCCCCGATGGCGATCGCATCCGCGTGCTGCAGGGCTTCTTCGGGGCAGGAGAGCACGTGCAGTCCGCCCAGGATCACGATCGCACCCTGGCTCCGATACCACGCGGCGAGCTCGTACGCGCGGCGGGCGAAGGTGAGATGTACCGTGATCCCCACGACATGCGGTACGGGGTCACGAGGAGGTGCACCCTGCAGGAGGTTCTCGTCCCAGTAACGCACCTGCCAGCGCGCCGGGGTCGCGGCCGCAATGCTGGTCAGCGCGAGGCTTGGGGTCAGCACGTGCTTGCCGAAGCTCGCGCGCGGATCCTTCGGATAGAAGGGA
Organism: Steroidobacteraceae bacterium; assembly: GCA_035488075.1. Taxonomy (GTDB): domain Bacteria; phylum Pseudomonadota; class Gammaproteobacteria; order Steroidobacterales; family Steroidobacteraceae; genus 13-2-20CM-66-19. Next base: position 2,360 of record DATHLO010000289.1, read on the forward strand.
TTGAGGAGGAGCGCCAGGTGCTCCTGCACCGGCAGATCCGCAAGCGGGGCCGGCAGCTGCGGCGCCCTGATCATGTCCTGCGGGGTGCGCGGGAGGCGACGGCGCAGCGGCCCGATCCTACGCACGTTCCACCGCCGTCACGCTGTCGGGCAAGCGCCCGAAGCGCCGCTGGCGGCGCGCGTACTCCTCCAGCGCCTGCGCAAACGCCGCCGCATCGAAATCCGGCCACGGGCA
>DATHLO010000290.1:0-3608 GCA_035488075.1 Steroidobacteraceae bacterium
ACTATTACGAGCACGACCGGTTCCGGCCCTGGCGGCTCTTCGCGCTCGCGTTCAAGGCGCTGCGTAAACTGCGCCCCGACTACCCGTTGTGGCGCGACTTTCCCTACGAGTACGAAGAAGGGCGGCTCGCGATCGACGTCATCAACGGCGGCGAACTGCTGCGCCAGTGGGTCGACGATCCTGCCGCGACGCCGGCCGACCTTGACCGGCTGGCGATCGCCGACGAGTCCGCCTGGCAGCGCGAACGGCAGGCGTCGCTGCTCTATTAAGAAGAGGGCGCGTCCTCGAGGTTCGGGGTGGCCGGATCCGGCAGGAGAAAGGCGCGGCGGGCGAGCGCCGAGCCCAGCTGGCCGGGTCGGTACCAGCGCGCGAGCAGCGCCTTGTCAAACAGATCCGGATTCGCAGCGGCAAACGCGGCGAAGTCCTCACCCGCCGCGCGCTCCATGCGCTGCGCAACCAGCCCCAGGAAGGCGATCGTCATGGTCTGGTTGAAGCGCTCGGGCCGGCCGGCCTTTTGCGCCATCGCCTGCAGCGCGTGCGAGAAATGCAGGACGGTCTCGGGGAAGTCATGCTGCTGCAGCATCTGAAACGCCAGGCGCACGTGCTCGCGGTGCGGAAGATCCGCCGCCGCGATCTGCCCACGCACGAAGCGCTGCAGCTCAGCCCGTTCAGCGCTCATCCGCGCCCGCCTCGCGCAGCTGGTGCGCGTCGCGCGCCACGAGGTCCAGCCCGTAGACCGCCTTGAGCGCGCGGATCTTCTTGAGCGTGGCCGCGGAGAAGGGCGCCTTGCCCTCGAAGGCGTGCAGCACCACCCCCTCCAGCAGATCCCCGAGCGACAGGTCGAGTTCGGTGGCGAGCGCCTTGAGAACCTTCAGCAGGCGCGTCTCCAGACGCACCCCGGTCTGCGTGCGGGTGATTTCCTTCATGCGCCAGATGGTACCAAGGTAACTTGGTAACATCAATGCCCGCCGCCCGATGCGCCAGGACGCGCCGCCCCTGCGGCCGCACACGAGCGGCGGCGCGCGGGGCCTCGGGCGCACCGGTCGTCGGGCAAACATGACCGCCGGGGGCTGGATCTGGTCTAATTCGCGGTCCTATGCAGCAGGCACGCGACATCTTCGGCTACCGCAAGCACTGGGCCGCGCGCTACGGGGTGGCGCCGTTTCTGCCCATGTCGCGCGCGGAGATGGAGCTGCTCGGCTGGGACAGCTGCGACGTCATCATCGTCAGCGGCGATGCCTACGTCGATCACCCCAGTTTCGGCATGGCCATCATCGGGCGCGTGCTCGAAGCGCAGGGCTTTCGCGTCGGCATCATCGCGCAGCCGGACTGGCACAGCGCGCAGGACTTCGCCGCCCTCGGCCGTCCGAACCTGTTCTTCGGCATCACCGCCGGCAACATGGACTCGATGGTCAACCGCTACACCGCCGAACGGCGCGTGCGCAGCGATGACGCCTATACGCCTGCGGGGGCCGGCGGCCGCCGACCTGACCGCTCCGTCATCGTCTACGCACAGCGCGCCCGCGAGGCCTTTCGCGACGTGCCGATCGTCATCGGCGGCATCGAGGCCTCCCTGCGCCGCATCGCGCACTTCGACTACTGGTCGGAGAAGGTGCGCCGCTCGGTGCTGCTTGATGCCAAGGCGGACCTGCTCGTGTATGGCAACGGCGAGCGGCAGATCTGCGAAATTGCGCACCGCCTGGCCTCAGGCGAAGCCATCGGCGCGATCACCGACCTGCGCGGCACGGCGTTCGTGCGCAAGGGCACGCCCGCGGGGTGGATCGAGATCGACTCCACGCACCTGGATGCGCCAGGTCCTCTGAACCCGCCCCTCGACCCTTATGCGATGGAGCGCACTGAGGCTGCGGCCCCCGCAACCGCGTGCGCGGCCGCCCCGGGAGCCGAGAAGGTGGTGCGCTTCGTGCGGCGCGTGAAGAACGCCGACCGCGAGCGCAGCGTCATCCGCATACCCTCGCACGAGGCGGTCGCCGCCGATCCGGTGCTCTACGCGCACGCCTCGCGCATCCTGCATCTTGAGTCAAACCCGGGTAACGCGCGCGCGCTCGTGCAGCGTCACGCGGATACGCAGCTGTGGCTGAACCCGCCGCCGATTCCGCTCAGCACCCGCGAGATGGACTGGGTGTACGAGCTGCCGTACCAGCGCGCCCCGCATCCCTTCTACGGCAACGCGCAGATCCCGGCCTACAAGATGATCCGCTTCTCGGTCGCGATCCAGCGCGGCTGCTTCGGCGGCTGCACGTTTTGTTCCATCACCGAGCACGAGGGCCGCATCATCCAGAGTCGCTCGGAGGACTCGGTGCTGCGCGAGATCGAGGCGGTGCGCGACAAGGTGCCCGGATTCACCGGCGTCATCTCCGATCTGGGCGGTCCGACCGCCAACATGTACCGCCTTGCCTGCAAGAGCCGCGAGATCGAGAGTGCCTGTCGTCGCCCCTCGTGCGTGTATCCGGGTATCTGCCCGAATCTGAACACCGATCACGCCCCGCTCATCCGCCTGTACCGGCGCGCCCGGGCGCTGCCGGGCATCAAGAAGGTGCTGATCGCCTCGGGCGTGCGTTACGACCTCGCCATCGAATCGCCCGAGTACGTCAAGGAGCTCGCCCAGCATCACACCGGCGGCTACCTCAAGATCGCCCCCGAGGCGCTGGCGGAGGGGCCGCTGTCGAAGATGATGAAGCCCGGGGTGGGCGCGTACGAGCGCTTCAAGGAGCTCTTCGAGCGCTACTCCAGGGAAGCCGGCAAGGAGCAGTACCTGATCCCCTACTTCATCGCCGCGCACCCGGGCACGAGCGATGAGGACATGCTGCAGCTGGCGCTGTGGCTGAAGAAGAACGGCCTGCGGGCCGATCAGGTGCAGGCGTTTCTGCCCGGGCCGATGGCCACCGCTACGGCCATGTATCACTCGGGCAAGAATCCGCTCAGGCGCGTCACGCGCACCAGCGAGGACGTGCTGATCCCCAAGGGCCTGAAGATCCGCCGGCTGCACAAGGCCTTCCTGCGCTATCACGATGCGAATAACTGGCCGCTGCTGCGCGAGGCGCTGCGCCGCATGGGGCGCGCGGACCTGATCGGCAGCGCCCGCCAGCAGCTGGTGCCGGCCTACCAGCCCGCCGGCACCGGCGGTGGCGCCCCGCAGCCGCGGCGCACGGCCCAGCGCGTACAGCCGTTTCGCACACAGCACACCGGGCTGCCCAAAACACCGCGACCGCCCGCCGCGCGACGCGCCCCCAAGCCCACCTGACGGGACGCCGGCGCGTTCCTCGGGCGCTGCGCCCTCACATAACATCCGGCGGGCGCGCCGCAATTGCGGACGCGGCCGGCGCAAGAGTAGGGTGTTCTGCATGACACACCCGCCTCTTGTCAGCCTGCTCGCCGCCGGGGCACTCGCCCTCGCCGCCACGGTGCGCGCCGACGTTTCGGGCGAGCCCCTGCCCCTGCCGCTGCCCGCGCCGGGGACCGCCACGGTGCTCGAGATCCAGGGTGCGCTCGGTCCTGCGACCTCGCGCTACGTGGTGCACGGGATCGAAGCGGCGCGCACGGCCGGCAGCCGTCTCATCGTGCTCGAGCTCGACACCCCGGGCGGACTC
>DATHLO010000291.1:0-2679 GCA_035488075.1 Steroidobacteraceae bacterium
GCCGTGTTCATGATCACGCTCGTCAATCGCTTCGGCGTGGACACGACCGCAGCCTTCGGCGCCGCCATGCAGATCTGGAACTACATCCAGATGCCCGCCTTCGCCGTGGCGATGGGAGTGTCGGCCATGACCGCGCAGAACGTCGGCGCGCGCAAATGGGATCGCGTGACGCGCATCGCCGGGGTGGGCGTGCTCTACAGCGTGCTCCTGACCGGCTCGATCGTACTGGTGATTGGACTGCTCGCGCAGCAGATCTTCGCGCTCTTCTTGCCGGCGGGCTCCGCGGCGTTGCACATCGGCACGCACCTGAACCGCATCGTCAGCCCCTCCTTCATCTTCTTCGGCATCTCGGTGGCGCTGTTCGGCGTGGTGCGCGCCACGGGGGCGGTGATCGCGCCGCTCGTCGTGCTCACCATCTCCATGCTCCTGGTGCGCTTCCCGCTCGCGTGGTTTTTCCTGGACAAATACCAGGCGGATGCGGTGTGGTGGAGTTTCCCGCTCTCTTCGGCGCTGGCCGCAACGCTCGCCGCGGGGTATTACAGGTTAGGCGGCTGGCGCCACGCCCACATGCTCCCGGGGCCGGCCAAGCAGCGGAGTTCCGCCTCTCCCGAATTGCGTATTCGAAGCGGTGCACCTTTGGGCGCAGAATCCGCACCCGTAGATTCTTCTTCCGGAGCACTCGCCATGCAAACGCGCACCCTGGGCCGCGGCGGCCCCACTGTCTCTGCCCTTGGCCTTGGCTGCATGGGCATGAGCGAGTTCTACGGCGAGCACGACGACCGCGAGTCGCTCGCGACCCTCAAACAGGCGCTCGATGTGGGCGTGAACTTCCTCGACACCGCGGACATGTACGGCCCGTACACCAACGAGGAACTGGTCGGCCGCGCCGTGCGCGGCCGCCGCGGCGATGCCTTCATCGCCACCAAGTTCGGCTTCGTGCGCGAGGCGCACAACCCCGGCGCGCGTGCGATCGATGCGCGCCCGGAGCGGGTGCCGGTGGCCTGCGAAGGCAGTCTGAAGCGTCTCGGCGTCGAGCAGATCGATCTTTACTACCTGCATCGCGTGGACCCGAGTGTGCCGATCGAGGACACCGTGGGTGCGATGGCACAGCTGGTGAAGGCGGGCAAGGTGCGCTTCCTCGGGCTCTCCGAGGTGTCCCCGCAGACGCTCGAGCGCGCGCATCGTGTCCATCCCATCACAGCGCTGCAGAGCGAATACTCGCTCTGGACGCGCGACCCGGAGGACGGCGTGCTCGCGATGTGCGAGAAGCTCGGCGTGGGCTTCGTGCCCTACAGCCCGCTCGGCCGCGGCTTCCTCACCGGAGCCCTCAGGAGCGCGGAGGACTTTGCGGCCGATGATTACCGCCGCCTGAACCCGCGTTTCCAGGGGGAGAATTTCGCGCGCAATCTTGCGCTGGTCGAGAAGGTGAAGACCCTCGCCCACGACAAGGGCTGCACTCCGGCGCAGTTGGCGCTCGCCTGGGTGCTGGCGCAGGGTGAGCACGTGGTACCAATACCGGGCACACGCCGCGTGCGCAACCTCGAGGAGAATCTCGGCGCGCTCAAGGTGCACTTAAGCAGCGTGGATCTCGCCACGATCGAGGCGGTGTTCCCGCCGGGCGTACCCGCCGGAGCGCGCTACGCCGAAGGCATGATGCGCTTCGTGCGCGCCTGAGATAATAAGCACGACGCCCACGCGGCGCAGGGGTAGCCGCCCCCCGGCTCGCGCGCTGGCACTGGCTCACGAGGAGGGTGCTGCGGCCGCGCCGAAGTCTCCGCCGAGCGCCAGGTGCAGCACGACGCGCTGCGAAAGCGTCTCGGCGTGGATGTGCAGCGCGTTCATCTCAGCCGCGCGCACGCGCAGCTGCTGCTGCACGACCGGCCGCTCGTCCGTGCGGCCGACGCGGAACTCGACCTCGGTGACCCCCAGAGCGCGGCGCTGCGCCGCAAGCGCCGCGGCCGCATAGGCGGCGCGCTCGCGCAGCGCGGCCTCCCCGTCGATCGCGTTCTCGACGTCGGCAAAGGAGCGCGCGCCGATGCGGGCAAAGTCCGCGCTGGCAGCCTGCTGCTCGGCGGCACGCGCCGCGACCGCCGCTTGCAGCCGGCCGCCGGTCCAGATCGGCGCGGCGAATTCCGCGCCGACGGACCAGAGCGGATTCTGGACGTTCTTCAGCAGGAACACTTCGCTGGAGATGGTGCCGATGGCGGCCGTCAGGCTGATCTGCGGGAAGCGCGCGGCACTGGCCTCCTCGGTGCGCGCAAACGCCACCGCGACGCGCTGCTGCGCGGCGATGACGTCCGGGCGGCGTTCGAGCAGCTGTGAGGGAAGCCCGGCGGCGGCCGCCGGCGGCGCGGGCGGCAGCTCGGCGCTCACGGCGAGTTCCGCCGCAGGATAACGCCCGAGGAGCGTCTCGATCGCGCGCTGCGCCTGGCTGCGCGCGCGCTGAAGCTCGCGCAGGTTATCCTGGTAGCCGGCCAGGGTGGCCTGCGCGAGGGCGACGTCACCCTCGTTCGCCCTGCCGACCCGCTCGCGCACCTCCGTCAGTGTGACCAGTTGCTGCGCCGAGTCGATCGACTTCTGGGTCAGATCGATCTGCGCCGTCAGTTCTTTGGCGCCGAACCACGCGCGCGCCAGCGACGCGACGAGGGATTGGCGCGCGTACGCGGCATCTGCCACAGC
>DATHLO010000292.1:0-4575 GCA_035488075.1 Steroidobacteraceae bacterium
TGTGCCGACAGATGGAAACGCATTTCCGCGCCGGGCGCTTTCGCGAGGGTTCCCTGGTCGGCATACTCGGCGCCGGGGCGTTGCTCGGAAAGCACTTCCCCGGCCATCGCAGCAGCGACAACGAGCTGCCCAATCAACCGGTGCTGCTGTAGCGGTCCATCGACAATCGGTGCCCGGGCGCACTTAGGTCATAATCCCCGTCCCATGAAGACGTCCGTGACCTGCGCTGCCGGCGCCGCGCTTTTGTGTCTCACCCTCGCCTCGTGCTCGCTCTTTGGCCCGCACGAGAAGGCCCCGCCCCCGGCCCCGCCGCCGCCACCGCCACCGCCCCTGGAGGCCGCGCCGATCGCCAATGAGCGCTTCGAACTGGCGCCCGGCCAGGACGTCGTCGGCACCGTGCAGATCGTGAAGGCGAGCAAGGACGACACCCTCACCGACATCGCGCGCCGCTTCAACGTCGGGTACGAGGAGATCGTCCGCACCAATCCGAAGATCGATCCCTGGCTGCCCGGGGAGGGCACCGAGATCGTGGTCCCCTCGCAGTTCATCCTTCCGGATGCCCCGCGTACCGGCGTGGTGATCAACATCCCCGCGATGCGCATCTTCTACTATCCGCCGGTCAAGAAGGGGCAGCGGCAGGTCGTGTTCACACACCCCATCGGCATCGGCAAGGTCGGCTGGCGCACGCCCGAAGGGGTCACCAAGATCGTGCGTCGCCAGAAGGACCCCACCTGGCGCGTGCCCGTGTCGGTGCGCAAGGAACACCACGAGAATGGCGAGGAGCTCGAGCCGGTGATCGGCCCCGGGCCGGACAATCCGCTCGGCAAGTACGCCTTCTACCTGCAATGGCCGAGCTACCTGATCCACGGCACCAATAAGCCCGCCGGGGTCGGACTGCGTTCGAGCCACGGCTGTATCCGCCTGTACCCGGAGGATATCGAGCAGTTTTTCAACATGGTGCCGCTGGGTACGCAGGTGCGGGTCGTCAACCAGCCGTTCCTGTTCGGCTGGCGCGAGGGGCAGCTGTACATGCAGCCCTACGATGTCCTCGAGGATGACACGCGCGACTGGACCAAGGCGCAGAAGAAGCTGCTCACCCAGTCCTTCGCCGCACGACTGCAGCAACAGCTGCAGCAGCAGCACGAGCAGGTCGACTGGACTCTGGTGTCGAGCCTGTCGCGCAGCCCGCGCGGCATTCCGGTGCCCATTACGCTCCGCGATGCGAGCGTCGAGCAGATCCTGGCCGCCGCACCGCATGTTCAGAACGTCGTACCCGAAGGCTCCACCTGGGACGGCAAGAGCGACCTGCCGATGGATGAGACCACCTTCAAGCAGATGGTCTCGGAGATCGAGCCGGACAGCGGCGCCCCGGCGGCGAGCAGCGCGCCGGCGGCGCGTCCGGCCAGCGGCACGAAGGCGCCGGCGCACCCGGCACCGCAGAATGGCAGCTGAGACGCCGCTGACTCATGAGCACGCTGTCAGAATGGCTACAGCTGATGCTCGCGGAGATTGCACGCAAGCAGGATGAGGCCGAGCGCGCGCGCACTGAAGCGACGCGTCGTGCCGCGGAGCAAGAGGCGGCCGCGTGTGGCAGCGCACCGCAGGATGCGCACTGTCGAAAAACTTTCCACTCCGGCTGACTTATAATCTGACAGCCCGCTGACACCGTGTGTTAGAGTCGCGCCGGCAGATTTCAAGAGGCGCATGAGTGGCCGACAGCCCCGCGTCCGGCGTACAACTCGCACAACAAAGCCGCAACGATCACGCGATTGAACGCGTGGCGACCGGAGTCGTCGCTTTCGTGGGGCGCACGCTCAAGGGTCCTGTCAATCACCCGGTCGCCGTGCGCAGCTTCGTCGAGTTCCAGCAGCACTTCGGCGGCCTGTGGCAGCCCTCCACACTTTCCTACGCGGTCGAGCAGTTCTTCGAGAATGGCGGCCGCGAGGCGCGCATCGTGCGCGTCGTCAACGGTGCGCGGCCGCCGACGCTGACACTGCCCGCGGGAGCGGGGATTCTGCGCTTGAGTGCCCTCAATCCCGGCTCGCGCGAGTATCTGCGCGCCTCGGTCGACTACGACGGACTCACGGCTGCCGAACACGAGCGGTTCAACCTTGTGGTGCAGCGCGTGCGCACGGCCGGCTCCGAGCTGGTCGAGGACCAGGAAATCTACCGGCGCGTCTCGATCGTGCCGGCCTCCGGACGCTTCATCACCGATGTGCTGCTCGAGTCGCGCCTGGTGCGCTTGTGCGGCAGCGTGCCCGCGCAGCGCCCGGACCGCTCTGCGGGCGGGCCGGGCGGGGTGGCCGCCGGCTACACCCTCTCCAACCCGGACGGGGATGACGGTGCGCCGCTCACCGATTACGACATCATCGGCGCCTCGGGCACCGGCACGGGACTGTTCGCCCTGGATGGCAGCACACGTTTTAACCTCTTGTGTATTCCGCCGCTGACGCGCGAGCGCGACGTCGGACTGTCGACCCTGCTGGTGGCCGCGCGTCTGTGTCGCGAGCGCCATGCGCTGCTCATCGTCGATCCGCCCGTGACCTGGACTTCAGCGCGCGCCGCGCTCGAGGCGCTGCGCCTGTGGCCCTTTCGCAGCGATAGCGCGCTCATGTACTACCCGCGTGTGCAGGCGTTCGACCGCCTGCGTGGCCGCGTCGAGGTGTTCGGTCCCTGCGGCGCCGCCGCCGGTATGATCGCGCGCTCGGATGAGACCTGGCCGGTGTGGAGCGCGGCGGAGAGCGAGGAGGCGATCCTGCGCCCGGGGCTGCGCCCGGCAGTCGTCGTGAACGAGGCCGAGCGGCTGCGTCTGGCGCAGAGCGGCGTCAACACGCTCGTGTCGGTGCGCGGCGGCGCGCGCACCGGCGTGAGCCCCCGCACCCTCGCCGCCGGTGGCAGCGGGGCCGCGGACTGGAAGTATCTTTCGGCGCGGCGGCTGGCACTGTTCGTCGCCGCGAGCGTTGAGCAGGGCACGCGTTGGGTGCTGCTCGAGCACAACGGTCCGGCCACCTGGGAGCGCGCGCAGGCGCAGGTCGAGGCGTTTCTCGATGAGCTTGCGGTGCAGGGCGCCTTTGCCGGTGCGGCGGCCGATGAGACCCATTTCGTCATCGCCGATGAGCGCGTCAACCGTCCGCAGACCCTCGCCGAAGGCAAGTTCAACCTGCTGTTCGGCTTCGCCACGAGCAAGCCCGGTGCCTTTGATACCTGGCTGGTCACCCATCGCGCCGGCACGAGCCGCGTGCGCCCGGTGTCGGTGAACCGCTCCGAGACGGCGAAGAACCGGGTCGAATGGGAGATCGAGACCGCGATCCTGCGCGGCTGAGGCCTCACTGCGGCTTGCCAAAACCCCCGCCGCCGGGGGTGCGGATGGTCAGTGCATCGCCGGCCGCGACCTCAAAGCGCGCCGTCGCCCCGAGCGTCTCGCGCCGGCCGTCGGCGCGCTCGATGTGCGCTTCCCCGGGCACCGCGCTGCCACCGCCGGCGAGGCCGAAGGGTGCGATGCGGCGGTGATTGGCGAGCAGTGCGCCGGAGAAGGGCGCCCGAAACTTCAGGCGGCGCACCGTGCCGTCACCGCCGTGCTGGCGCCCGCGGCCGCCCGAGCCGCGGCGGATCGCGAACTCCTCGACCAGCAGCGGATACTCCGCCTCGAGGATCTCCGGGTCGGTGAGGCGCGAGTTGGTCATGTGTGTCTGCACCGCGTCGCAGCCGTCGAAGTCCGGACCTGCGCCCGCCCCGCCACAAATGGTCTCGTAATACTGCAGCCGTGCGTCCCCGAAGGTGAGGTTGTTCATGGTGCCCTGCGAGGCGGCGAGAATGCCGAGCGCGCCATACAGCGCATCGACGATGCACTGCGAGGTCTCGACGTTGCCGGCGGCGACCGCGGCCGGCGGCTGTGGGTCGAGCATCGAGCCGGGCGGGATCAGGATCTCGAGCGGCTCGAGGCAGCCCTCGTTGAGCGGGATCGCAGCCTCCGTCAGGGTACGGAACACGTACAACACGGCGGCGGTGCACACCGCACGCGGCGCGTTGAAGTTGTGCGCGCCCTGGGCGGAGGTGCCGGCGAAATCCACACGCGCGCGCCGCGCGCCGGGCTCGATGTCGATGCGCACGGCGATGACCTGAGCGTTATCCATCTCGTAACTGAAGCTGCCGCTGCGCAGGCCGGCGATGGCGTTGCGCACGCAGAGCGCGGCATTCTCTTGCACCGCGCGCATGTAGGCGTGCACGTCGGTCAGCCCGTGGCGCTGCACGGCGCGCTCGATCTCGGCGATGCCGCGGGCGTTGGCGGCGAGCTGGGCGCGCAGGTCGGCAAGATTCTGCCGCGGGCGCCGCGCCGGCCACGGGCCGCCGCCGAGCGCGGCGAGTAGCTCGCGCTCGCGCAGCACGCCAGCGGCCACCAGCGGGAAGCATTCAAAGAGGACGCCTTCCTCTTCGATGGTGTGGCTGAAGGGCGGCATCGAACCGGGGGTGACGCCGCCGATGTCGGCGTGGTGCGCGCGCGAGGCGACGAAGAAGTCCGGCTGCGTGCCGCCGCCGAGGAACACCGGGGTCACCACCGTCATGTCCGGAAGATGC
>DATHLO010000293.1:0-16057 GCA_035488075.1 Steroidobacteraceae bacterium
TCGACCGTGCCCTCGCCGAGGTCGGGAAGTTTGAAGACGTAGTTGCTCACGGCGCCTCCATCACCAACTTGAGCGCCGCGGCGATGCGCGCCGGACCGGGGAAGTACTCCCACTCGAAGGCGTGCGGATAGGGTGTATCCCAGCCCGCCACCCGCTGGATGGGGGCCTCGAGATTCCAGAAGCACTGTTCCTGCACCGTGGCGACCAGTTCGGCCCCGTAGCCGCCGAAGCGCGTCGCCTCGTGCACCACTACGCACCGTCCGGTCTTGCAGACCGAGCTGCACAAGGTATCCACGTCCAGCGGCGCCATGGTGCGCACGTCGATGATTTCCGCATCCACCGCGGCGAGCTTCACCGCCGCTTCCGCCACGTGCACCATCGTGCCGTAGGCGAGCACCGTCACGTCGCGCCCCGCGCGCACCACTTCGGCCCGCCCCAGCGGCACGGTGAAATGACCCTCGGGCACCTCGCCGCGCGGATGCAGACTCCAGGGGGTAGCGGGTTTGTGCGGATCGCCATCAAAGGGACCGTTATAGATGCGCTTGGGCTCAAAAAACACCACCGGATCCTCGCCCTCGATCGAGCTGATGAGGAGGCCCTTGGCGTCATAGGGGTTCGAGGGCATGACCACCTTGATCCCGCACACGTGCGCGAACAATGCCTCGGGGCTCTGCGAATGGGTCTGGCCGCCGCGGATACCGCCGCCGCAGGGCGTGCGGATCGTGACCGGGGAGGTGAAGTCCCCCGCGGAGCGATAGCGCAGCCGCGCCAGCTCGCTCACGATCTGATCGAACCCCGGGTAGATGTAGTCGGCGAATTGGATTTCCGCCACGGGCTTAAGCCCGTTGGCTCCCATACCGATGGCCGCGCCGATGATGCCGCCTTCGGCAATCGGCGTATCGAGCACGCGCTGATCGCCGTACTTGCGCTGCAAGCCCTCGGTGGCGCGGAACACCCCGCCGAAGAAGCCGACGTCCTCGCCGAGGATGACCACGCGAGGGTCGCGTTCCAGCATTACGTCCATCGCGGAGTTCAGCGCCTGGACCATGTTCATGCGTGCCACGGCGGTCAGCCCTTCTGTGCGACCGGCGGCGTCGCGGCGCGCGCGGCGGCTTGCGCGCCCTTAAGGGCACGCAACTCCTCGCGCTCGCGCGCAAGATTGGCCGGCATCTCCTTGAAGACGTCCTCGAACATGGTCAGCGGATCGAGGAAGGGGCCGGCGGTGAGCGTGCCGTAGGTCTCGGCCTCTTTCCAGCACGCGGTGACGTGGGCCTCGAGCTCCTTCTCGAGCCGGGCGTGCCGCTCCTCTGACCATTCCCCGATGTTGATCAGATGCTGCTTGAGACGTGCGATCGGATCGCCGAGGGGCCAGGCGCGCCATTCCTCCTTGGGACGGTAGCGCGAGGGATCGTCGCTCGTGGAGTGGGCCGCGGCGCGGTAGGTCACGTGCTCGATGAGCGTCGGGCCGCCGCTCTGGCGCGCACGCTGTGCCGCCCACTGTGTGACCGCATACACGGCGAGGAAATCGTTACCATCCACGCGTAGACCAGGGATGCCGTAGCCCGGACCGCGCTGCGCGAACGTGTTCTGTTCACCGCCGGCGAAGCCCTGAAAGGTGGAGATCGCCCACTGGTTGTTGACGAGGTTCAGGATCACGGGTGCCTGGTACACGGACGCAAAGGTCATGGCGTAGTGAAAGTCCGCTTCCGCACTCGAGCCCTCGCCGATCCAGCTCGCCGCAAGGTGGTCTTCGCCCTTGATGGCGGCCGCCATCGCCCAACCCACCGCCTGCGGATACTGCGTCGCGAGGTTGCCGGAGATGGAAAAGATGTTGCCGCTGCCCCAGTGGTACATGATGGGCATCTGCCGCCCCTTGCACATGTCACGCGTGTTCGAGAGGCATTGACACATCAGCTCGACGAGATTGCGACCGCGCACCACGTGCAAGCCCTGTTGCCGATAGGAGGGGAAGAGCATGTCGCCAGGCTTCAAGGCCATGCCGGCAGCCACCGCGACCGCCTCCTCGCCGGTGGACTTGATGTAAAAAGAGATGCGGCCCTGGCGCTGGATCTTCTGCATGCGGTCATCGAACAGCCGCGTGAGCAACATGTGCCGTAATCCGACCTGTAGCTCCTCGGGCTCCAGATGCGGGTTCCAGGGGCCCACCGCGCGATGATCGTCCCCGAGCACGCGAATCATCTGCAGCGAGAGCTCCTCGATCTCGCGCGCGGCCGCGGTCACATCCGGACGTTGCACCGCGCCGGCGGGGGAGATGCGCACGTAACTGAAGTCAGGCTCCTGTCCGGGGCGGGCCGGCGGGGCAGGAACATGCAAGCGCGACCGTGGGGGCATGAGGCGGCCTCTGGAGCGGGTCCTGATAAGGTTGCAGCCAAGACTCAAACTTCGGCAGGATTGTAGTCGCCTCACACCAGTAACACTACGCGTGAAGCCCAAACACACCTTTCGCGGCGTCGTGCTGCGGCACGCGCCGCGGCCCGTGCCGGCTGTGCCCAGTGGACTTAATCCGGGCACGCGCGCGGGCGACGGTCCGGCGCGCGTACGCGTAGGACGGGAGGTGGCCGGGCGCGCGGGCAAGGGTGTATCGGTGATCAGCGGCCTGCCCCTCGATGCGGCGGGGCTCGCGGAGCTGGCGACCCGACTGAAGAAATTGTGCGGCGCGGGCGGCGCGGTCAAGAACGGTGTGATCGAGATTCAGGGCGATCATCGCGAGCGCCTGGTGAGTGAACTGCGCAAGCTCGGCTATGCGAGCAAACTGTCTGGCGGCTGACGATGGACCCCCGGCAAAGTGGTATCAGACGGCGAATATTGCTATAGAGAACTCTTGGCGCCACAGCGCGCGCGGGGAAGATCGTGCAGAACCAGCAACAAACAGCACAGCGCAGCCGGAACGGTGACGTTCTTCTGTTCGCACGCAACTTCTTCCGGCATCCGCGCATGCTCGGCTCCATCGTTCCCAGTTCCCGCTTCCTCATCAAACAGCTGCTGGAACCGATCAATTTCAACCGCGCACGCGTCATCGTCGAATACGGCCCGGGCGTCGGCGGCATCACCGCGGAGGTGCTGCGCCACATGCGCGCCGATGCGACGCTGATCGCGATCGAGATGAATCCGGATTTCGTGCGCTACCTTGAAAGTGCGATCGAGGACAAGCGCCTGCGCGTCATCGAAGGCTCGGCGGCGCAGGTGGAAGAGATCCTGCGGCGCTTTGGTTTCCTGCGCGCGGACTACATCATCTCCGGCATTCCATTCAGCACGATTCCGGCGCCCGAGCGCGAGCAGATCCTGCGCAAGACCCATGACGTGCTCGAACCCGGCGGTGCTTTTCTCGTTTATCAGTTCTCAACCCGCGTGCTGCAAGATCTGCAGCGCGTCTTCGGCTACGTCGGACGCAAGTTCCAGCCGCTGAACGTGCTGCCGGCGCACCTGTTCATCTGTCAGCCGACGGGCGCCTGAGGCGGCGGGCGCGCGCCCGCCTCACTGCGCCGTGCTGGCGCGCAACTGCCGCAGAAGTTCCTCGCCGAAATAGCCCGCCGGAATCGTGCCCTGCTTCATGAACTCAAGATGGAAGCGCTTGGCCGAGAAGCGCGAGCCGAGCGCCTGCTGTGCGCGCTTGCGCAGCGCCAGGATCTGCTCCTTGCCGAGCCGGTAAGTGATCGCCTGGGTGGGCCAGCGCGAGTAGCGGGTGATGGCGCCGCGCGCGGCCTTGCAGCTCGCCTGCTTCGCGTCAAGCTTCAGCGCCGCGGCGTCCTGACACGAGCCGGGCAGGAAATCAACCACCTCGGAAAAGAGCGTGACGGCATCCTCGAACGAGATCCGTCCGGTGTGCAACCCGGTATCGAGGCGCACGCGCAGGTCGCGGTACAGCTGGCCGCGCAGCTGGTACAGGTGCTCCTCGGGCGTGTAGAAGCCGGCGGGCGACCCCGGCTGCGGCTCCGCCGGCAAGGCCTCGGAGTACAGCGCCCAGCCCTCCGCCGCCATCGAGTCCTGCCACATCGAGGAGGAATCCTCGACCGCACCGGGTGTAAGCCAGCGTACCGGCGCGATCTGGTCGCGAAACTCGGTCATGACCTTGTAGTGCCAATCGTGTCCCGGAAAGCCTTCGTGTGCGGCCAGGTCGGGCATGGCAGCGTAGTTGTGCTCCTGGCGCAGCTCCGCGAGATTGTTATCCGTCGGCGTCACGTAGAAGCGTCCCACGCCGCTTTTCTTGAACGGCGGCGCCGGATAGTAGGCCGCACCCTCGATCGAGGAGCGCAGCGGCGGGGGCGTAATCGTGACATCGAGCTTGTAATCGGCCGGCACGTCGAACAGGCCGGTCGCGCGCGCGTAGGCGACCAGGCGCTGCCCGGTTTTGCGATAGCCTTCCGCCATCTCCGCGTCCGTGCGCGGCGCGTTCTGGCTCATCTGCTCAAAGACCACGCGCACGATCTGTTCGGGTGCCTGGGGCGCGGGCCACTTGTGCGCCGCCGCGATCTGCTGCGCGAGCGCAATCATCTGCGCGCGTGTCGCCTGCACCACCGGCCAGGAACTGCTGAAGAGTTCCGCGGCGCTCGTATTGACGCGCAGGTTGTTGTGCAAGGCCCAGTCGTATTCGGCAGCTCCGAAGACATAACGGTCCGCGCGGTATTCGGCCTTGAGCGCGCCGCTGCCCTCGCCATGCGCGTCCTCGAAGAACGTCTGGCCGACAAAATCGTGCAGGTGGCGGTAGGCCGCGGCGGCGTCGTTCCCGGCGCTCTGCAACGGGCGCAGCAGCGCATCGCGGTGCGCCGGGGCGAGATCGCTCGCCGCCAACTGCGGCAGCGTCTTCGCGAAGTAATCAGCGTCCGCAGCGCTGCTCTGCAGCCCAAAGTCACGCAGCACGCGCCAGTCCGCCGTGGAGTGTGCTTCCACGCCGGCCTGCAGTTGCCGCTCGGCCGTGGCCAGATACGCAGGCACCGCGCGCGCGCGCGCGATGACGCGCTGCCATTCCTCGTCCGTGCCGTAGGTCGAGGTTCCGGTCGCGCTCATGCCCTGAATCTGCCAGTCGACGCCGCGGAACGGTTCATCGACGTACGAGTCGACCGAGCGCAGCTGGTGATGGCGCACCTGGTGCTCGTGCAGGAGGAAGGCGATCTCGGCGAGGGCCACCGAGCGGTCGATACGGCGCCGGGCGGACAGATTCGCCGGGGTGAGCGCGGCAAAGTGTGCGTGAAACTCGGCGAGGCGTGCATCCTCCTTCTGCAGCGCCGCGGGTGAATAGTCGCGCAGCTTGCCGTCGATCGCGGCGAGACTCGGGTCAAATGCGGCACCGCCCAGGTAGGTCGCGACGACCGGAAACTGCCCGAGGATATAGGTCACGTACTCGTGCTCGAGCACGGCGAATTTCTGATCGCCGCTGTGGTGCACGGAGACCGGCTGGGCGACGGGCGGCTGCGCGCTGGCGCTGCCGACTGCCAGGGTGAACAAGGTGGCCGCGCAGGACATAAGGCGCCAGAGTCGATGCACGATGAATCCTTCGCACGAGCGGGACTGACAGGCGCGGAAGCATACGCTCCGGCGCTGCCGCGGGCGAAGCCATACGCCGGAAGTGGCGTTGACAGCGCCGCGCACCGGCGAGGATGCTCCCCCTTTATGAGCCTGTCTGACTCGGAACAAACCCGCTACGCGCGCCATCTGGCGCTCGGGGAGATCGGGGCCGCCGGGCAGGAGCGGCTCAAGGCGGCGCGCGTGCTGGTGGTGGGCGCCGGGGGCCTGGGATCGCCGGCGGCGCTGTACCTGGCGGCCGCCGGTTGCGGCACGCTCGGGCTGGTGGATTGCGACCGCGTCGAGCTCTCCAACCTGCAGCGCCAGATTCTGTTCGATACCGAAAGCCTCGGCCGCGCGAAGGCCGCTGCCGGCCGCGAGCGTCTCGCCGCCCTGAATCCGCAGATCCGCGTCGTGGCCCACGAGCTGGAGGTTCGGGCCGCGAACGTGTGCGCGCTCGTGGCCGAGTATGACCTCGTTGTGGATGGGTCCGACCGGCTGGCGACGCGCTATGTCGTGAACGACGCCTGCGTGCTGCTGGGCCGACCGCTGGTATCGGCCGCGATACATCGCTTCGAAGGCCAGCTCTCGAGCTACGTTCCCGGGCGTGGACCGTGCTACCGCTGCCTCTTCCCGCACGCCCTGGACGGGGTCGTCGCTAACTGCGCGACCGCGGGGGTCTTGGGCGTACTGCCCGGCGTGCTCGGCACGCTGCAGGCAACCGAAGCGCTCAAGATCATTACCGCAGTCGGGGAACCGTTGCTCGGCCGCCTGCTCACCTATGACGCGCTCGAGATGCGCTTCAGCGAGTTTCGTGTCCGCCGCCGGCGCGACTGCGCCGTGTGCGGCGACGCACCGACCATCACTGCACCGAAGGATCCCGAGCCTATGAGCCGCAATGCTGAAGCCGCGGGCGTGCGGCATTTGTCACCCGCCGACCTCGAGGTCATGCTGCGCCCCGCGAGCGCGACACCGCCGCTGCTCGTGGACGTGCGCGAGGTGTATGAATTTAGCGCCGGGCACCTGCAGGGCTCGGTCAACATCCCGCTCGCGCAGCTGCCGCAGCGACTGGCGGAGCTCGGCAACAGCGCTGCGCCCGTGTTCATCTGCCGCAGTGGCGGCCGCAGCCTCGCCGCCTGCCAGATCGCCCTTAGCGCGCGCTTCGCCTCCCCCGCCAACCTCGAGGGGGGGCTGCTCGCCTGGGCGGCCGAGATCGATCCGTCGCTGCGCGTCGCCTGAAGCGGTGCGCCGCGGCAGCCGGCCGCCTGAGCCGCGTCACGCTTTCACGTCAGTCGTTTTCGGAACCGCTGCTGCAGCAGATCCGGCGGCAGCACGGAAGTGGCGGTGAGCTCAGCGCTGCGGCCCGCAGCGCGACTTGGCGAACTCGGGCGTGCGCTCCCGGGCGTGCGCAAGCGTGATGCGCCGCTGGAGCAGCTCAAGGGCCGCCTGCGGCGCGTCGACGAACTCAAACAGCCTCAGATCCTCGCTCGCGATGGTGCCGTGGCGCACGAGCGCGTCGAAGTTGACGACTTCCTTCCAGTACGCCGATCCGTACAGAAGCACCGGGATCGTGCGGTCGAGTTTGCGTGTCTGCGCCAGAGTAAGAATCTCGAACAGCTCATCGAAGGTGCCGAATCCGCCCGGGAACACTACCAGCGCGTGGGCGAGGTGCGCGAACCAGAGTTTGCGCATGAAGAAATAGTGGAACTCGAAGGACAGCTCAGGGGTGATGTAAGGGTTTGGCAGTTGCTCCTGCGGCAGGCCGATGTTAAGACCCAGGCTGCGGCCACCGGCGAGCGCCGCGCCGTGATTGGCCGCTTCCATGATCCCGGGGCCGCCCCCGGAGCACACGACCAGACGGCCCTCGCAACTGGCGCAGCTCCATTGCGTGACCAGACGCGCCAGCTCCGTCGCCTCATCGACATAACGTCCGAGCGAACCACCCGAGCGCGCGCGGGCCGAGCCAAAGAACACGACCGTCGCGCTCACGCCGGCAGCGCTCAGGGCCCGCAGCGGCGCAAGGTACTCGGAGACGATGCGCACCGGACGGCCTTCATCCGATTCGATGAACTTCGGATCGTTGTATGCCAGGGCGGGTATGTCGGTCATGCACGCAGCTCCACTCACGTCACCGCAAGAATTGCGGCGACACGGCACTCTAACGAAAAGCAGCCGCTGCGTGCGACACTCGCGCTTTCTCAGTCGCGAGAGACGTCCCTGTTCAAGCCGCTGCTCATCGCCCCGTGGCTGCTTTGTGCGCTCGGCGCCGCCGCGCCCTGCCCGGCCGAGGGCGCACCCGAGGTCCTGCCGCACCTTGACGCCACGACCGTGTTGCTCGTCGTCGCGCCCCATCCAGATGATGAAACCCTGTGCTGCGCGGGCGTCATCCAGCGGGTGCTGAGCGTGGGCGGCCAGGCAAGCGTGGTGTGGATTACGAGCGGGGACGGTTCGCAGCTCGGCGAACTCATCGTCGAGAAGAGCCTGTTTGGCAACCCGCAGAAAATGCGCGCGTACGCGCAGCGGCGCATGCGCGAAGCGCGCGCCGCTGCGACCGCGCTCGGCATAGCCGCCAGCGGACAGCTGTTTCTTGGGTATCCCGACGGGGGAGTGCTGGCGCTGCTGTCGGACTACCGCACCCGCGCCTACCGCTCGCGCTTCACGGCTGCCGCGGCCGTACCCTACGAGGCGGCGCTCTTCCCGCAGCATCCGTACAGTGGCGAGAGCCTGGAACGCGACTTCGCGGCCGTGCTCGAGCGGGTGCGTCCGACGCTGCTACTCGCCCCGAGCCCGCTCGACAGCCATTCGGATCACCGTGCCACGGGGCTCCTGACGATCGCCGCCACCCGCGGCAAGCCGATCGCCGTGCGCTACTGGATCGTGCACGGCGGCGAGGGCTGGCCGAGCCCGCGCGGCCTGCTGCCGGGTGTACCGCTCACACCGCCCCCGCTGGGCGTCGCGCTGCAGCCGGGGACGTTTGCACTCAGTGTGCGCGAAGAAGACGGCAAGCTTGCCGCGCTCAGAGGCTACGAAACGCAGCTGCAGGTGACGGAGCCATTTCTGCTCGCCTTCGTGCGTACCACGGAGCTGTTCTCGGTGCGGCCGACCGTGGCGACCGCCACCGGCGCACCCTAGGGGCGGCGCCAGCGGTCGAGCAGCTGGTCGAGTGCCCCGGCGATGCGTTCGCGCCAGCGATCCAGCCACGCGCGTTCGCGCCAGCGACGGCGACTGATCTGGCGCGAGACGGCAAAGTCAGCGGCAAACAGCCGTGCCGCCGCGTCGGCGACCGGCGCGCTGGCGATCTCCTGGTTGGCCTCGAGATTCCAGCGAAAGCTCCAGCGGTCGAGGTTGCTCGAGCCGATCGACACCCAGTCATCGCACAGAATAACCTTGGCGTGCAGCATGCGCGGCTGGTACTCCCAGATAGTCACGCCGCTGCGCAGCAGCTTGTGATAGAAACGTCGCGCCGCCTGGCGCACCCACGGGTGGTCGGTGCGCGCCCCCGGCAGCAGCAGCCGCACCTCAACACCGCGGCGGGCGGCGCGGCGCAGCGCCTTGCGGAAGCGACGCGAGGGCACAAAGTAGGCGCTCATAATCCACACGCGCGCCGTGGCGCTGTCAATGCGCCGCAGTACGCCGTTGGCGAGCACGGAGCGCTGGCGGGCCTCGCTCAGTGACAGCCGGCCGAGGGCTCCCTGAGGCTCGGGGAGGCACGCGGGCGGATCCTCGAGCGCGAGCTCCGCCCCGCAACGCCGCCAGGTGCGGGCGAAGGCGTGCTGCCAGTCCGCCACCACTGAACCTTTGATCTCGACCATCACATCGCGCCACGGGCCGCCGCGGACACCGGGTGCAAACTCCTGCG
The DNA here is from genome assembly GCA_035488075.1 of Steroidobacteraceae bacterium. Lineage (GTDB taxonomy): Bacteria > Pseudomonadota > Gammaproteobacteria > Steroidobacterales > Steroidobacteraceae > 13-2-20CM-66-19. Next base: position 9,380 of record DATHLO010000293.1, read on the forward strand.
TGAGTCCGGCACCCCCGACGTAGGCCACCCGGCCGTCGGCCAAGAGCAGCTTGCGGTGATCGCGCAGCAGATTGGCGACGCCCTTTCGCAGTCGCAGTGGATTGAAAAAACGCAGTTCCACGCCGCCGTCAGTGAGGCGGCGGCGGTCCGCGCGCCGCAAGCGCAGGGCACCAAAACCGTCGAACAAAACACACGTGCGCACACCGCGGGCGCGCGCGCGGACGAGGGCGTCGATGAAGCGCGTCGCGATGGCGCTCGAGGCCACCAGGTACATCTCAAGCAGCACATACTCGCGCGCCGCATCGATTGCCGCCAGCATGGGGGCAAAGAACTCGCCGTTCTCGTGCAGCTGGAAATCATTGCCGGGTCGCCACGGCCAGCCGGTGGTTGTAGATTGCGGTCTGTGCCAGCCCCCCTCGAGCGCCATGAGGAAACAATGACCGACTCGCCGATCAGATGCCAGCGCCGGACGTTGCTGTTGCTCGCGCTGCTCGTGCCGCTTGTATCGCGCGCCGACATCCTCGATTCGGTCAACGCGGTGCGCGCCGCCGGCTGTACCGGGGGTACCAAGGGCGGCGCGCCGCTACAGCAAAACGCGCGGCTGGATGAGGTGGCGCACCGCATGGCGGATGGGTCTTCGCTGCACAGCGCGCAGCAGCAGGCCGGTTACCGCGCGGTCATTTCCTACTCGGTCAGCATCGCCGACGTGCCCGCGAGCGGCGACGTCCGCCACATCATCGAGTCGCAGTTCTGCGCGCAGAGTACCAACCCCGTATTCCGGGAAATCGGCGTCTGGCACGCCGGCACCGACGTCTGGCTCCTCTTTGCCACCCCGGTCGCAGCACCGGCGCTCGGTGATCACGCTGTGGTCAGCACGGCGATGCTCGACCTGATCAACGCCGCACGCGCCAGTGCGCGCCGCTGCGGCGTCGCGCCCTTCCCCGCCGCGCCGCCGCTGACGTACAACGCTGTGCTGGATCGCGCCGCGCAGGAGTACGCACAGCAGATGGCGACTCTCAACTACATGGATCACACCGGCCGCGATGGCAGCGCCCAACATGAGCGCATCACCCGCAGCGGCTACCGCTGGAGCGAGACCGGCGAGAACCTGGCCAGCGGTGACCTCATGAGCCCCGAGGCGGTGGTCGATGCCTGGCTGCACAGCCCCGAGCACTGCGTCAATCTCATGGATACGGCTTACACGCAGATGGGTGTCGGATTTGCCGTGAGTCCGCGCGATGACACCAAGGTGTATTGGGCGCTGGAGTTGGGGCGCCCGAGCGGCAAGTAAAGCCGGGGCCGTTCACGCCCTCACCGTAGCGCCGGCAGCGGCGGCCTTGTGCTCGAGCGTGATGATGATCCCGGCCACCAGATACAGCACCGCGAACCACGTCAGACTGTGAGTCAAGAGAATGTTGATGGTCTTGTAGACCACATGGGTGCGATGAAAGTACGCTGTGGCTTGCACCCCGCCGATCAGCAGCCCGGCCACCGCCACCAGCACGAGGATCGGCCGCGCCGCTGAGCGTGCGGCGCCGGGTTCAGCCGGTAGCGCCGCCGGCGCCGGCAGCCGCCAGTACCAGATCACCATCACGAGCAGGCCGAACACCGAGCTGACGTACTGCAGTACGTGACACAGCTGTTCGGTGTAGGAACCGAAGCTCACCGGGGCACTCAACGCTGCAACCCGGCGCACCGTCCAGCCATCCATGTGGGTGAACGAGTCCCACAGCAGGTGTGACCATACACCGACGATGATGCCCAGGGCGGCGAGTGCCCACGCGCTCCAATGCTGCCGCAACGGTGCCAGTGCGTTCAGACACAACCAGCGCGCCCGCGGCGACAGTAGCGCAGTCAGCGGGCGGCGCAGGATGAAGATCCCGCTGAGCAGAATGTAGCCGAGCACCAGGTCGGTCGTGTAGGAGCCCTCGAACTCGTGCGTGTCGGGCATGAAGCGTCCGAAGCTTCCCGGCAGGAAGTACGGCACATCCGGAGCCATCGCACCGATGATCAGCGGTGCGGTCCGCAGATAGCGTGCGCTGCGCAGCGGCAGGACCGCGGCCGGATGTGCAAGCGTGAACGGCACGCGCGCGCCTTCAGCCCGCACCGGCGCGCGGCGTGATGAGGATGTGAAAGTCCTGGCCGGCCCACTGAAGCGCGTGACGAAAGGTGAAATCGAGCGTGCGTCCCGCGCGCAGCCGGGGGGTGTCGATCTCGAGCAGATGCAGGCCCAGGGAGTTCGACCGAGTCTCTTGTTCGCGCACCTCCTGCCAGCCATCAAGCCCCCAGCGGATGGTGGCCGCCTCGCGCACCGCGATGCTGAGCGCGCAGCCCTCCGCAATGCGCGTGACGGGCGCCTGCTCGGTCCAGATGACCCGCGTGAGCAGCGGACGTTCACCGCGGTAGCGCTCCCAGACCGCCGTCGGCTGGTCAAACGGCCGGCGCAGTTTCCGCGAGGCGGCAAGCTTCAGGTACTCCGCGTGCGCCCACACGAGCGGCATCGCCGCTCCGGTGGGGCGCCCGGGCGCAAGACCGCGTGCGGGGATGGGGGCGGCGTCCCAGACCTGCTCCGGCAGCATGCCGCCGGCGGAAGCCATGCGCGCCATCGTTTCCAGAAAGGGCAGCGGGTCACGGCCGGCGCACAGCTCGTAATGCCCGCGCTCGCCGGTGAGCAGCGGCCACGCGCGACCGCGGCCGGTGCCATCGTAGGCACTGCCGTCATCGTGCTCGCCGTAGCCGTCCTCGTTGTAGCGGTGCCAGCACGGACCGGCCGGTGTTTGCACCTTGAGGAGTGCGTCCGCGACCTTCACGCTGCCGAGAATCAGCGCATCGTCGGCGCGCCGCAGTCCGTAGCGCACCAGCTGCAGGAAGTCGACGCTCACCTGCGCGCTGGCGGGCAGGTTCGGGTCGGCCTGCAGATTGCGGATCGGCAGCACGCGCTCGGGCGAGCAGCGATCGGCGGCAATCGATTCGCTCGGGGCCACCCGCACGAAGTACCCGGGCACGCCATAAAGGCGCGCGAGCGGGCTGTCGCACACGCTGGTCCAATCCTCGAGCGAGGCATTCCAGTAGTCGGCAAAGGCGAGCGCCAGCTCGCGCGCATCCTGCGGCAGGAAGCTCGCCCCGGCGATGAGGGCCGAGATGCACACGGCGAGCGTGAAGGTGTTGAGTCCTGCGTCCTCCTCCCAGCGATCCTGGTCGCTGGCCGGGCCCTGGCGCACCAGAAACGACAACGCGCGCTGAATCATGTCCGTGACTTCAGTGCCGGCCAGGCCCGCCCGCTCGTGCAGCCCCGCCGCGAGCAGAACCGGGAAAGCGGTCTCATCCAGCTGCACGCCGAGCCAGTGCCCGCTACCGCCCAACCACTGGTTCTGGTACCAGTGCCCGTCAGCGGTCTGGGTCGCGATGAGGTAGCCGAGGGCGTTGCGCGCCTCGGACAGTGCGCCCACGGCCAGCAGCGCACCGGCGCTCTCACACAGATCGCGCGGCCACACGAGGTGATAACCCTCGCGCTCCTCGCGCGTGTTGCCCCACGGGACGCTCAGACTTGCGACCATGGCGCCCGGATAGGTCTTGTCCTGGTGAACCCGCAGCACCATCGTCGAGGTGTGTACCTGTGCCGCGCACTCCTGCGGCAGATCGGCGCTGAGGTCCTCCTCGGGCGCGCAGGCCGCGTGCCAGTGCGTCCAGGCCGTCAGCTGCCGCTCCCAGGAGACCGAAAAGGGCTCGGTCAGGGCCGTGCGCGCCAGGGTGATCGCGGCCTCCGCGCTGCTGGCAAATCCGAGTGCGAGCACGGCGTGCCGCGGCAACTCCCCGACCAGCGCAACGTTGCCCGGGCCGGCCGTGTCATAGGCCCAGGTGAGCGCACCGTTGTGGGCAAAGTCCTGCCAGCCATCGCTCGTGCCGACGTAACCGGCGCTGGTGCGACCCCAGGCGTCCTGCTGCTCGGGCGTGGCGGCGAGCAGCGCCAGTCCGAACGGCCCCTGTTCGGCGCACAACACGCGCCGGCCGCGGTGTTCGAACACCTGGGCGACATTGTTAGCGCCGCTGCCGCCGAGGTGCGGCGCGAGCAGCGCGTACGGGCGCAGGCTGGTATCGCCGCTCAAGCCGACTTCAATCAGCAGTACGTCACGATGCTCGCACGGAGTGATCCGCAGCGTCAGCTGAAAGCGCTCGTGCCGATGCACCACGTGCACGGCGGGCGTGCCGGGAACCGCGAGGTCGAGCTCGTGTTGCCACAAGCGCTTGACCTCCACCCAAAAGCCCGCCCCGTCGCTGACGATGAAGCCCAGATCACGGATCTGCGGCAGATCCACGCGCGGGCAGTAGACCTCATTGACGATTCCGCCGCCGATGGTAAACCACAGCCGCGAAGGTCCGAGCGAACAGCCGACCATTTCCTTGGCACTGCTGCACCACGTGGGCGGAAGGCCCGGCGCTCCCGGTGCGGCGGCCATCAGCGCGCGCTGCCGCGGAGCCGGGTGATGCCCGGAATGTGCAGCCGCGCGCCGTGACGCCGCCACAGACGCACGCCGCCGACGAAGGCGTTGCGATTGTCGCCCAGACGCACCCCCTGCGGCAGGCTCTTAAGGCGCTGCGCATTACCGCCGCCGAGAACAACGTAGTCGACCTCGAGGGCGCTCTTCAGGTGCGCGATCACTTCCGTGACGCTCTCGCGCCACTTGCGGTTGCCACGACGCTTGCGGCCGCGCTCGCCCAGATAGTCCTCGTACGTGCACCCGTTCTTGTACGGCATATGGCCGAGCTCGGTGGGCTCGACCACCCCGTCCAGGATCAGTGTCACGCCGAGCCCGGTGCCGAGTCCCAGAAAGAGCATGCAGCCGCCGCAGTAACTGCCGATCGCCTGCATAGCGGCGTCGTTCACGATGCGCACCGGCTTAGCGAACGCCGCGGCAAAGTCGAATCCCACCCAGCCGCTACCAAGATTGTGGGGCTCCGCGGCGATGCGAGCGCGAAGCACGACGCCCGGATAGCCGATGGATACCGCATCGTAAGAGAGGCGCCGCGTGCGTTTGCGCAACTGACGGATCATGGCAAGTGGCGTCATATGAGCGCCGGAGACAAACTTTCGGATGGGGCCGCGCGTATCGAGACGAAACTTCACGTGCTGGCCACCGACATCGATGACGAGGATACGGCGCGGGGCGCGGGTGCGTGTAGCCATGCGCCGCGATTCTGGCCTGATTCCCGGGCTTTGACTATCTGCAGCTTGCACCCGGCGGCCTTGGAAGCGCGCCGCCAGATCAATCCCGCCCCATCTGCTAACTATCCCCGGGGACGCGCATTTGCCGGCGACTTGGAAGCTCGCGCTACCCCTTTGTGCGCACACCTGATGCGAGCCGCGCGGACCAGTGGATCACCCAGCGTGGCTGACGTTGACATACGAAGGTGATTTGAAGGCACCAGCGCAGGCGGTGTTTATGGTGGATTCACCAACCTTTGCGGTCGCAAGAATGTTCTGACCGCCGTGGTATCTCGGGTACTGGTGGAAAGCAAGGGCTGCGCCTGCGCGGAACCGCGGTGGGTTCGATGCAGGCACTGCGTCGATGATACGCCCTGCTGCGGCCACGGTGGGCGGCCGGGCACACCACCCGATGGTGGAATGCTTGCGTGCCTAGAACAGCCCCGTGATGCGGCCGTTCTCGTCGACGTCGATGGAGTTTGCCGCCGGCACCTTCGGCAGTCCCGGCATCGTCATGATGTCACCGCAGATCATGATCACGAACTCAGCCCCGGCCGCGAGGCGCACCTCGCGGATGGTCACGATGTGACCGGTGGGGGCACCGCGCAGCTTCGGGTCGGTCGAAAAGGAGTACTGGGTCTTGGCGACGCACACCGGGTAGTGGCCGTAGCCGTTTTCCTGCAGCTGGCGGATCTGGGCGCGCACCTTGGTGTCGGCGGCGATGTCGGCAGCGTGATAGACCTGGGTGGCGATCGCCTTCATCTTGTCCCACAGCGTCGCACCGTCCTCGTACACGAAGTGAAAGCCGTTCGGCAGCTCGCACAGGCGTAGCACTTCGCGCCCGAGTTCCAGCGCCCCGCGGCCGCCGTCGGCGAAGTGGGTCGCCGCGATCACGCGCACTCCCTTGGAACCGAGGCGCTCGATCAGCAAGCCGATTTCACGCTCGGTGTCTTCGCTGCGCTGGTTAATGGCCACCACGCACTGCAGTCCGTAGCGGTTGCGGACGTTGTCGATATGCCGCTCGAGATTGACCACGCCCTTCTCGAGCGCCGCGAGATTCTCTGTCTTCAGATCGGCGACCTCGACGCCGCCGTGGTACTTCAGCGCCCGCACGGTGGCCACGATGACTGCCGCACTCGGTTTCAGGCCTGCCTTACGACACTTAATGTCGACGAATTTCTCGGCACCCAGATCCGCACCGAAACCGGCCTCGGTAACGACGTAGTCGGCCAGCTTGAGCGCTGCGCGTGTCGCGATCACCGAGTTGCAGCCATGAGCGATATTGGCGAAGGGGCCGCCGTGGATGAAGGCGAGGTTGTTCTCGAGCGTCTGCACCAGATTCGGCGCGAGCGCGCTCTTCAGGAGCGCCGTCATCGCTCCGTGCGCCTTCAGATCCTTGGCCAGGATGGCGGTATTGTCCGCGCGGTAACCGACGACGATGCGGCCGAGGCGCTCCTTCAGGTCCTTGAGGCTGG
>DATHLO010000294.1:0-4874 GCA_035488075.1 Steroidobacteraceae bacterium
GAGCCTTCAAGCACGCCCGCCGGAGCCGCCCGCATCGACCGCTGGCTGTTTGCCGTGCGGCTCTACGGGGCGCGCGCGCTCGCCACCGAGGCCGTCGCCGGCGGCCGGGTGCACGTCAACGGCGAGCGGGTGAAGCCCGGACGCGCCCTGCGCCCGGGGGACCTTGTGACCCTCACGCGCGGGGCACTGGAGTTCGAGTGCACGGTGCAGGCGATCCCGGCGCGACGCGGGCCGGCGCCGGCAGCCGCACTATGTTATGAGGAGAGTGCGGCGAGTGTGGCCCGGCGCGCAGAGTTCGGTGCGCGCATGAAGCTCGCCGCGGCGCTCACGCCGCGCCCGGCGCGCCGGCCGGACAAGCACGAGCGCGCCCGGCTGCGGCGGCTGCGCGGTCGCATTTGAGTCCCTTGAGGTCGCCGCAAAGCATGTCGGGCTGCACCCAAGGCTGCACACTCCCCCGGGAGGGCAAGATCCCGGCAAGGCGATGGCGCGCCGCAAGCGGCGCGCGAGGTTGGTTAGATCCATGACGCTCAGTGTCTTCGACATCTTCAAGGTCGGCATCGGACCCTCCAGTTCCCACACCATGGGACCGATGCGGGCGGCGCGCGAGTTCGTGCTCGGACTTAAGCGCGACGGGCTGCTCGAGGCCACCCGGGAGGTCGCGGTGCGCCTCTACGGGTCCCTCGCCCTGACGGGCCTGGGCCACGGCACCGACACCGCGGTCTTGGTGGGCCTGGAGGGGGCGACGCCTGAGACGGTGGACCCGGACAGCATCGAGCCGAGCGTCAAGCGCATCCGCAGCACCCACTCCATCCGTCTCCTCGGGGAGCACGAGATCGCCTTCGATGAGCCGATGCAGCTGCTCTTCATGCAGCACGAGCGCCTGCCGCGGCATTCCAACGGCATGCGCTTCAGCGCCCTCGGCGCCGAGGGCAAGCTGCTGCGCGAGGCCGACTATTACTCGATCGGCGGTGGCTTCGTCGTCAGCGGCAACGAGTCCGAGGCCCCCGAGGCGCGCTCGCACAGCGACCCTCCCTATCCCTTCACCTCCGGGGAGGACCTGCTGCGCCTGTGCCGCGAGCACGGGCTGGAGATGTACGAGCTGATGCTGGCCAACGAGCACAGCTGGGCGAAACCCGAGGAGGTGCGCGCGCGGCTGCTGCACCTGTGGGGCGTGATGCAGGCGTGCGTGGCGCGCGGCTTCCGCCAGACCGGCCTCCTGCCCGGGGTGCTCAAGGTGCGCCGCCGCGCGCCGCGCCTGTACCGCATGCTCACCGAGAGCGCTACGGTAAAGCCGCTCGATGTCATGGACTGGGTCAACGCGTACGCGCTCGCCGTGAACGAGGAGAACGCGGCCGGGGGCCGCGTGGTGACGGCGCCCACCAACGGCGCCGCCGGCATCGTGCCCGCGGTGCTGCATTACTACCGCCGCTTCGAAGAGGGTGCGAACGAGGAGGGCGTGATCCGCTTCCTCCTGGTCGCCGCCGCCATGGGCATGCTCTACAAGCGCAACGCCTCGATCTCGGGTGCCGAGATGGGCTGCCAGGGCGAGGTCGGCGTGGCCTGTTCGATGGCAGCGGCCGGCTTGGTCGCCGCCTTGCAGGGCACGACTGAGCAGATCGAGAACGCCGCGGAGATCGGCATGGAACACAACCTCGGGCTCACCTGTGACCCGGTGGCAGGCCTGGTGCAGATCCCGTGCATCGAGCGCAACGCGATGGGTGCGGTGAAGGCGATCAACGCGGCGCGCCTGGCGATGCGCGGCGATGGCTCGCACAAGGTGTCGCTCGATCAGGTGATCGCCACCATGCGCCAGACGGGCATCGACATGTCCACCATCTACAAGGAAACCTCCCAGGGGGGACTTGCGGTGAACGTGCCGGAGTGCTGAAGGGGCCCCTCAGGAAAACAGGCCAAAGAGCCCCGAGGGCGGGGACTCGCGCTGCACCTCGCGCACCGCGGCCGCGCAGATACCGCGCCAGTCGCTGCACTCAAAGGTGATCGAACACAGCCCCGCGGTGGTCAGTCCGCCGCCATCGCCCTGCGGCACGAGCAGCTGCACGAGCTCTGAGACGCCGGGGTTGTGGGCCACGATGAGCAGGTGCATGACCCGCGGACCCGTGCCCTGGGCGATCGCCAAAAGATCCGGCGCGCTCGCCAGATACAGGTCCTCCTCGCGCCGCACGCGTCGCGCAGGCAGCGCGAGCTCGCGGGCCACGATCTCGGCGGTCTGCTGGGTGCGACGCGCCGGGCTCACCAGTACCAGATCCGGGATAAGCTCGAGCTCGAGCAGGCGGCGCGCCATGCTCTCCGCCGCACTCGTGCCGCGGCGGTTCAGGGGGCGGTCCACGTCCGAGAGCGCGGCGTCCTTCCAGCGCGCATCGGCATGGCGCATGAGCGTGAGCCGCCTCACGCGCCAGCTCTCACGCGGGCAGCTCGACGAGCACGCGGCCATTCTCGAGACGCGCCGCGTAGGTGCGCAGCGGCTCGTAGGCCGGCGGGGCGAGGACTTCTCCGGTGCGCAGGCAGAAGCGCGCGCCGTGGCGCGGGCAGGTGATCTGACAGTCTTCCACCAGCGCCTCACCGAGCGCCTCGCCGTCGTGCGTGCACATGTCCTGCGCGGCGTACACGCTCTCGCCGCAGCGCACCAGGATCATCGGGACACCCTCGACATACACGGCCAGCGGGGCCGTCTCGCTCACTTCGTCCACGCCGCCGATGTCTACCCAATGCGAACTCATGCGCTGCCTTTCAAAACATGCCTGTCTGCAAACGTGCCGCCTCGGTCATCATGGTCTGGTTCCAGGGCGGATCGAAGGTGAGCTCCACCTTGACCTCGCGCACGGTTGGAATGCGCTGAATCTTATCGCGCACGTCGTCGACCAGGATATCGCCCATGCCGCACCCCGGGGCGGTGAGGGTGATCTTGACTTCCACCGCGCGCGTGCCGTCCGCGTTCGGCTTGACCTCGCATTCGTACACCAGTCCCAGGTCTACAATGTTGATCGGGATCTCCGGGTCGTAGCAGGTGCGCATCTGCTCCCAGGCGAGCTTCTTGATGTCGTCCTCACCGGCGTTGGGGGGCAGCTGCGGGGGCGCGACCGCTTCCTGCCCGATGGCGTCCGCGTCCTCGCCGCCGATGCGGAACAGGTTGCCGTCGATGTAGACCGTGAAGCTGCCGCCGAGCGCCTGGGTGATGTAGCCGGCCTGGCCGGGCTTCAGCTTCACTTCCTGGCCGGCGGGCACGATCACCGCGCGCACCTCGCGGTTGACGACGAACGGCTCGTTTTCCTGGCGACGCATCGGTGCCCTTACTCGGTCGAGACCGTCGCCGCGCCGTGCTCGAGCGCGGCGTTGAGCGTATGCCAGCACAGGCTCGCGCACTTCACGCGGGCGGGGAACTCGCGCACGCCCGAGAGCGCGGCGAGTTTGCCGAGCGAGGCGTCGGCCACGGCATCCTGGCGCGTGAGCAGCTTATGCACCTGCTCAAAGAGCGCGCGGATCGCCGTGCGGTCCTTGCCCTTGACCGCCTCGGTCATGAGGGAGGCCGAGGCGGTCGAGATCGCACAGCCCTTGCCCTGGAAACGGATGTCCTCCACGGTATCCCCGTTCAGGCGCAGCGAGACGGTGAGCCGGTCGCCGCACAGGGGGTTGTGCCCCTCGGCGTGGTTGCCGGTGCCTTCGAGGTTGCCGAAATTGCGCGGCTGGCGGTTGTGATCGAGGATCACGTCGCGGTAAAGATCCTTCAGGTCCATCAGCCGAACACCTCGCGCGCGCGCTTCAGTGCCGCAACCAGCGCGGCGACGTCGCCCTCGGTGTTGTAGCAGCCGAAGGAGGCGCGCGCCGTGGCCGGCACGCCAAAGAAAGTCATGACGGGCATCGCGCAGTGGTGGCCGGTGCGCACCGCCACCCCTTCGGCATCCAGAATGGTGCCGAGGTCGTGCGGGTGCACGCCCTTCATGGTGAAGGACAGCACCGCGGCCTTGTGGGCGGCGGTGCCGATGATCTCGATGTCGGGCAGGCGCGCAAGCTCGCTGGTGGCAAGCTTCAGCAGCCGGTCTTCGTGCGCGGCGATCGCCGCAAGTCCGAGGCCCTCGACATAGTCCATCGCCGCCGCCAGCCCCACGGCACCGGACATGTTGGGCGTGCCGGCCTCGAACTTCCACGGCAGCTCGTTGTAGGTCGACTTCTCGAACGTCACCGTGAGGATCATGTCGCCGCCGCCCTGCCACGGTGGCATCGCCGCGAGCAGTTCCTCGCGCCCGTACAAGACCCCGATACCTGTCGGGCCGTACAGCTTGTGCGCGGAGAAGGTGTAGAAGTCCGCGCCGAGCGCGCGCACGTCGACCGCGCTGTGCGGCACCGCCTGGGCGCCGTCGATGAGTACCACCGCGCCGTGCGCGTGCGCCGCCTCGATGATGCGCTTCACCGGCAGCACGGTGCCGAGCGCGTTCGAGACGTGCGCAATCCCCACCAGGCGCGTGCGCGGGGACAGCAGCTTCACGAATTCCTCGAACTCGAGCTCACCGCGGCGGTTGATGGGGGCCACCTTGAGCGTGCAGCCGCTCTGCTGGCACACCATCTGCCACGGCACGATGTTGGCGTGGTGCTCGAGCGCGCTGATCAGGATCTCATCGCCGGGACCTAAGCGCGGCCGCGCGTAGGCCTGTGCCACGAGGTTGATGCCTTCGGTCGTGCCACGCACGAAGATGATCTCGCGCGTCGAGCGGGCGTTGAGGAAGCGCCGCACGCGCTCGCGCGCGCCCTCAAAAGCGGCGGTCGCCGCCTGGCTCAGGGCGTGCACGCCGCGGTGCACGTTGGCGTGCGAGTGCGTCTCGTAGTCCTCCACCGCGCGGATGACCGGCAGCGCACGCTGC
>DATHLO010000295.1:0-12756 GCA_035488075.1 Steroidobacteraceae bacterium
ACTGGCGCTCGCGCAGGAGCAGCCTCAGTCAGGTCTGCAGGAAGTCGTCGTGACCGCGGAGCGCCGTCAGGAGAACCTGCAGACGACGCCGATCGCGATCACCCCACTGTCGGCCGAGTTTCTCGACAAGGCGGGTGTGAACACCTTCGCCGGCGTCGCGGAGCAGTCCACGAGCATCAACTTCACGCCCTACCCAAGCTCGAGCAACACACTGATTCTCTACATGCGCGGCCAGGGCGTCGCGGACGCCAACCAGATCACGCAGGACGCCTCGGTGGGTCTTTACGAGGATGGCTTCTATATCGCCCGCCCGCAGGCCGAGACTTTCGATCTCGCCGACGTGGAGCGTGTTGAAGTCCTGCGTGGCCCGCAGGGCACTCTGTACGGACGCAACACCACCGGCGGCGCGGTGAACATCATCAGCCAGAAGCCGACCGGCGACTTTGACGTGAAGTTCAGCGTGGATGGCGGGCAGCGCGACTACGTACGCGCGTTGGGCACGATGAACCTGCCGATGGTCGCCGGCGGCCTCTCGAGCAAGGTCACCCTGCTCTACAGCAACCTCGCCGGCAACGTGCAAAACGCGGGCGGCGAAGACTACAACCGCGAGAACCAGAAAGGCGCGCGCGCCTCGCTGCGCTGGGACACCGGCGGGCCCTTTACTGCGGATTACTTCTACGAAGTGGGCGAGCTGGACTCGACGCCGATCTACTACCAGGACGCAGCGCTCGCCGCCCCCGTCATCCCCGGCTACCCCCCGACGGTCGGCCTGGCCTCCAGCACCTGGGAGCCGATCTATCTGCCGATCAGCGAAGCGCGCTTCAACTCCGACGGGCTGACCCTGGCTTTCAAGTTGAACGATCAAAATACGATCAAGTCACTGACGTACTATCGAGGACTCGATTCGCGCTTTTACCAGGACTACGCCGGCGCATTTACCAACCCTGCGACCGCGGGCGGCCCTTTCGGTGAGGGCATCACCAATTTCGCCGGTTACGATATCGTGCAGAGCACCGAGTTCACGCAGGAGTTGCAACTCCTGGGTAACGTCGGCACGCAGTGGAACTACGTCGTTGGACTTTATTACTTCGATGAGCACGCGAACCATCTCGAGGACGGCGCTATCGGTATTCCGAAGGAGTTCATTCCCGGCATCCCGATCTATACGGAGACCAGCACCCGTTATGTCACCAATGAGGCGTTGTCGAAGGCCGCCTACGCGCAGGTCACGTATCAGATCACCCAGCCCCTCTCGCTCACCGTGGGCGGCCGCTACACCAAGGACAATCGCGACGCTACGCGCACCTACGTGAGCAACGCGCTCGCGTTTGCCCCGCCGCCCGCGAATCCCTTCTGCCCGCCGGTGTGTCAGTTCCCGATCACCCAGAGTGATCCTCCGGGCGCGGCCAACCAAGTGAGCTCCAGCAAGTTCAATCCTGCTGTTACTCTCAACATGGCGTGGACGCCGGATCTGAACACGTACTTCCGCTACGCCACGGGTTACAAGGCCGGTGGTTCCAGCGAAGCGGCGAACTACGGGCAATTCGGCCTGACGTTTCAGCCGGAGAACGATAAGAGCTACGAGCTGGGACTGAAGTCCTACTGGCTGGATCACCGCCTGCGCGCCAACGTCGCGGTGTTCTACACCAAGATCACGGATTATCAGATGCAGTTCGACACGGTGCCAAGTAACCTTGCGATCGTGCAGGGCTACAACGCCGGCACTGCGGAGATCTCCGGCGCGGAGTTCGAGTTCGTGTACGCACCGATCAATGACCTGACGCTCGGACTCAGCGACACGGTGCTCTCGACCGACATCACCCAGGCGTACGCGATCGCCGGCACCCTCTTTGATCCGGCGGTCAATCCGGCCTCGCCCTACAAAGTGGGGGACAACGTCGCCCCGCTGTTCCGCGTGCCCTACGCCCCCAATAACATCGTGAACGCGAACCTCGACTGGACGTTCCTGCACGCGGCGGATGGCAACTTGGAGCTATTCGCGAACTATCGCTTCCAGGGCCGCCAGTACGACACGACGACCACCGGCGTGAACGTACCGAACTCTGCGGAGCTCTACTCCATCCCCGCCTACGGGGTGCTCGATGGCAGGCTCACCTGGAACTTCAATACGCACGACAGCAAGAAGACGATGAAATTCTCGGTGTGGTGCAAGAACGTCACCGACAAGAGCTACCAGGAGCACGTGATCGGCCAGGGTGCCGCACCGTTCATCGCCCTGCCCGGCCAGCCGCAGACGGGCTACACGTATCAGGCGGCCGCCTGGGCGCCGAAGACGCAGTTCGGAGCGCAGTTCCAGTACGGCTTCTAGGTTCCTGCCTGAGTGAGAAGTTCGCGCGGGCCACACGGCCCGCGCGACTTTTGAGGACCGCCTGAATGAGTGGGGACGTCCCGGCGCTTCTCGCCTGTGTTGCGACCGGGATCCTGGCGAGCCTGCCCATCGCGGCGGCAGCCGCCGATAAGGGATTTGCGCTCCCGGCCGGCGCCACAGCGGACGGCGCCGCGCTCTACGCGAGCCGCTGCGCGGCCTGTCACGATCATGCGACGGACCGCATCCCCCCGAAAGTCCTCATCTCCGTGACACGCAGCCCCGAGGACGTCATCGACACCCTCACGCTCGGGGTCATGCGTACCCAGGCGACCGGACTGAGCGCCGAGCAGATCAAGAGTCTCGCCTTCTACCTCACCGGCAAGCAGCCGACACCGCGTGCCGCACCCGATGCGAACCTGTGCAGCGCCGCCGTCGCCACACAGCCGTCGGCGGGTGACTGGCGCAGCTGGGGACGCGACCTGGCCAATTCGCGCTGGCAGCCCGAGCCCGGGTTCACGGCCGCGCAGGTCCCGCGGCTGAAGCTGCGCTGGAGCTTTGCCTACCCGGGACGCGCCGCGTTCGGCCAGCCGGCGGTGGTGGGCGATCTGATCCTCGCAGGCGGTACCGGGGGGCGCGTGTTTGCACTGGACACACACAGCGGCTGCACGCACTGGAGCTACGACGCGGGTGCCCTGGTACGCACCGGCATCGTGATCGATCAATTGCCGGCGGGCCACGCCCCCGGTCACAAGGCGCGCCTGGTCGCATGGTTCGGCGATGACCGCGGCTTCCTGCACGCCATTGACGTGCGCGACGGTAAGCGCTTATGGAGTGTGCGTCTCGATGATCATCCGATCGCGCGCCTGGTTGGCACGCCGCAACTCCACGGCGGCATCCTTTATGCGCCGGTCAGTTCGTTCGAGGAGGTTGCGGCCGCGGATCCAAAATACCGCTGCTGCACCTTCCGCGGCAGCCTGGTCGCCCTCGATGCAGCGACCGGCAAGCAGCTGTGGCGCGCCTACACGGTGCGCACGCCCGCGACCGCGACGAAGACGGCCAGCGGCCAGACGCTCTTCGGTCCTGCGGGCGGCTCGATCTTTTCCGCCCCTACCATCGATGCGAAGCGCGGACTGATCTACGTCGGTACGGGCGACTCCTATACCAACGTCGTGAACGACTCAACCAACGCGATACTGGCGTTGCATCTGGACGACGGCGCGCGCGTGTGGACCCACCAGGTGCTGAAGAACGATGCCTGGATCCTGCTGTGCAGCGGTAAGCCGGTCGACAATTGCCCGAGTCCCCTCGGCCCGGACTTCGATTTCGCGAGCTCCCCGATGCTCATTGCGAGCGGCGGGCGGCAGCTGCTCATCGCCGGGGCGAAGTCCGGCATCGTTTACGCACTGGACGCACTCGCTGGCGGCAAACTTATCTGGCAGCGTGCGCTCGCCGCCGGTACGCCGAACGGGGCGATTCTCTGGGGGCCTGCCACCGACGGCACGCGCGCCTACGTCGCCACTTCCGAATACGACCCGCAGGCACGCCAGGGTCCGGGCGCCCTCGTGGCTCTCGACCCGGCCACGGGCGCGGTGCTGTGGAAGACACCGACCCCGCAGACACCGTGCGCCTGGGGAACGGAGAACTGCGCCCACGCGCTGCTCGCGGGCGTCGCGGTAATTCCCGGCGTGGTGTTCGCCGGTGCCATGGACGGCTATATGCGCGCTTACGACGCGCGCGACGGGCACATCGTCTGGCAGTTCGATACGGGCGCGAACTTTGAGGCCGTGAACGGTGTACGCGCGCACGGCGGCGCGATCGACTACGGCGGCGAAGTTATCGCCAACGGCATGCTGTTCGTGAATTCCGGCTCGATGCGCCAGCCCGGCAACGTGCTGCTCGCCTTCGCGCCCGCAGCGCCCTGAGGCGTGCGGCCGCGCTTGGCGCGCAATTGAGGATCAGCGACAGTGGGGCCACAATCGCCCGCGACTGCCGAAGAATCCGGCTCGTTCAAACAGACTAGGAACACCATGGATCCCAAGAGTCCTCTGTGGGCCTCCCCGGTTGAAGCGCCGCTCGTGATCGAGGATGCGAACGCGCGTCAGTGGGATGATGCCGCGGACCTGGTGGTGGTGGGTTTTGGTGGAGCGGGGGTCGCCGCGGCACTGGAAGCGGCCGAACGGGGCGTGAGCGTGCTGGCACTGGATCGTTACGAAGGCGGCGGCTCATCAGCGGCCAATGGCGGGATCTTCTACGCCGGCGGCGGCACCAAGATCCAGCGCGACGCCGGAGTCGAAGACAGCCCGCAGGAGATGTTCAAGTACCTGAGCATCGAAGCCGAGGACGTCGTGTCCGAGGCGACGCTGCGCCGGTTCTGCAACGAAAGTGCCCCCACGATCGATTGGCTGCTGGCACACGGCGCGCTGCTCTCCTCCAGCGGTGTCTTCCGCAAGAAGGTCTCCTATCCGCCGCTCAAGTATCACCTCTATCACCCCGACAACTCGCTCGTGCCGGCGTACGCGGCGCGTGCCAAGCCGGCGGCCCGAGGACACCGCACCGCGGTCTACAACCGCGGCAAAGCCTGGGGGCTCGGCTGGGGGATCTGGAAGCCGCTCGCGGCCGCGGCGCTTGCGGCCGGCGTGCGCTTTGAGAAGTACACCGAGGTCCGCCAGCTCATCATCGACCGGCAGGGCGGCGTCGTGGGCGTGAAGGCGCTGTCGATCCCGGCCGGCAGTGCCGCCGCGCGGCGTTTCGCCCGCTACACCCGTTACGCGAACAAGCTCCTCGAGCTGCTGCCCCCGGTGATTCCGCTGGCGGCGCTCACGATCGGCCTCGCGCGACGCTACCTCGCCGCGGCCGGGCGCATCGAGGCCGAAGAGCGCGTCACGCGCTTCATCCGTGCGCGCCGCGGCGTCCTGCTCAGCGCCGGAGGCTTCATCCTCAATTCCGCCATGGTCGAGCACTACGCACCGCTTTACCGGCGCGGGCTCCCAAACGGGACGCTCGGCGATACCGGCAGCGGCATCCGCCTGGGACAGAGTGTGGGAGGTGCGGTCGGCTCCATGGATCGCGTCACGGGCTGGTGCATGATCAATCCGCCGGCGGCCTGGCCACGCGGCATCGTCGTCAACAAACACGGCGCACGCATCTGCCACGAGGGTGTTTACGGCTCGACCCTCGGGGATGCGGTCGCGCACAGCCCCGACGGTGTCGCCTTCCTCATCATCGATGAGGCACTGTACCGCCAAGGACTGCAGCAGATCGGCCCTGGCGCAGAGTTCGTTAAGTATCAGCGCCAGGTCGCGCGCCTCAATATGCTCATGAACCGCAAGACCGCCGCCACTGCCGAAGCACTCGCGCAGCGCATCGGCATCGATCCGCAGGGCCTGAAGCAAACGATCGAGGCCTACAATCACGCCGCACGCGGCGAGCTACCCGACGTGGTCGGCAAGTCCACCGATGAGATGAGTGCGCTCGAGCACGCGCCGTTGCACGCTTTCGATATCTCCGTACACAGCCGTTACTTCCCCATGCCGATGCTGACCCTGGGCGGCCTCAAGGTGGATGAACTGACCGGGCTCGTGCGCCGCGAGGATGGCAGCCCCATCAGCGGGCTCTACGCCGCCGGACGCTCCGCGGTCGGCATCTGCTCGAACGTCTACGTGAGTGGCCTCGCGTACGCGGATTGCATCTTCTCCGGACGCCGCGTGGGCAGCAGCGTCGCCAGTGCCGCTGCGCCGCTCGCGCGCAGCGCCTGACAGCGCCCGGACCTGACCTGAGTGAGGACTCCATGAGCAGCACACCCACGCTCGCGACGCTCGGCCTGCCACCCCTGGTGCAGATCGGCTTCGTGGTGCGCGATCTTGCCGAGTCGATGAGCAAGTACGAGCGGCTCTACGGACCCTGGCATCACTTTGACGGCTCGGTGCCCGCCGCGAATTATCGCGGGCACAGCGCGGACGTGAAGCTTGACATCGCCATCGGCCACAGCGGACCACTCGAGATCGAACTCATCCAATGGGTATCCGGCTATAGCCCGCACCGCGAGTTCATCGAGCGCGGCCGCGAGGGCATGCATCACGTGCAGTACCGGGTGGAGGATGCCGACGGCTGGATCACCCGTCTTGCGCCGCTCGGCTACCTGCCGATCTGGTACAAGCGCTGGTGCGCTGACACGACGTTCGCCTACCTCGAGCGCAGCGGCGATCCACTCATCGTCGAGTTTCTCGAGATGCCCGCGGGCGGCCCCGGTACGAGGCTGCCGGGATGAGCCTCACCGAGCTGTCGGATCGCTTTGAGATCCGCGCACTGATCGTGCGTTACAGCAACGTGCTCGATGCGCGCCGGTTCGAGCTGCTCGATGAGGTATTCACGCCGGACGCGTACATCGACTACCGCGCCACCGGCGGCATCAACGGGCGCTACCCCGAGATTCGCAAATGGCTGCCGCCCGCGGTCACCGCGTTTCCCCACATGTGTCACCTGGTAGGCAACATCGGTATCGCGCTGCACGGTGATACGGCCGCGGCGCGTACGCTGTGCCTGAACCCGGTGCAGGTGCCGCTGCCCTCCGGCAAGCAGCAGGTGATGTTTCTCGCCATGTGGTATCGCGATCGCCTGGTCCGTACGGCAGCCGGCTGGCGCATGAGCGAGCGCGTGCAGGAGAGCTGCATTCAGCACAACGTGCCGCGGCACCTGCAGATACCCTCCGCACACAGCTGATCCTCGAAGGAGAATCTCATGATGAGTCTGCAGGAGCTTTCGGATCGGTTGGAGATCGAGCAACTGATCGTGCGCTATAGCAACAGCATCGATCAGCGCAACTGGGACGGCCTCGATGAGGTGTTCACACCGGATGCCTACATCGACTACCGCAAGCTCGGCGGGATTGACGGCCCCTATCCGCAGGTGAAGGCCTGGCTCGGGCCGGCGCTCGCGAACTTCCCGCACTATTGTCACCTGGTGGGCAACATCGAGATCACCCTCGCGGGTGATCTCGCAAGCGCCCGCACCCTG
Source organism: Steroidobacteraceae bacterium (assembly GCA_035488075.1). GTDB lineage: Bacteria > Pseudomonadota > Gammaproteobacteria > Steroidobacterales > Steroidobacteraceae > 13-2-20CM-66-19. The sequence goes on from DATHLO010000295.1 coordinate 7,343, forward strand.
TGCATCAACCCGATGGACACGCCACTGCCGGGCGGGGGCTCGCAGGTCATGTTCCTGGGCCTGTGGTACAAGGATAAGTTCATCCGCACGCCCCAGGGCTGGCGCATGAGCGAGCGCATCGAAGAGGGCTGCTTCCAGCACAACGTCCCCGCACACATGACCATACCGGCCGCCTGAGGCGCCGCGCGTGACTTGTGAATCAGTCGAGCCGTCCGAACGGACTACGGGATTTAGGCCGGTTGCGCCCCTGTAACGTTCTGGTAGCTTTCCGGGCTGGTAGAGGAGAGTAAACCGCATGGCGCGCACGCAGGACTATGGACTAGGCGAATTCACCTTCCCCCGTGGCTGGTTCATGGTCGCGGATGCGGAGGAGTTGAAGGACCGGCCGCTGCCGGTGCGTTTCTTTGGCCAGGAGTTCGCCCTGTACCGCGGCAAGAGCGGCCGCGTGGTCATGCTGGACGCTTACTGTCCGCACATGGGTACGCACCTGGCACGCAACAACACCTCCTACATCGTGCAGGATGGCCAGATCGAGGGCGACTCGATCCGCTGTCCGTACCACGGCTGGCGCTTCGGGCCGGACGGCAAGTGCAACGACATTCCCTACAGCAAGGCGCCCATCCCGAAGGCGGCCTGCGTGCGGGCGTGGCCGATCGTTGAGAGCCTCGGCGCAATTTTTGTCTGGTACGACCCGGAAGGCGGCGAGCCGGAGTGGGAGGCGCCCGCACTCCCGCAATGGAACGACCCGCAGTGGGTACGCTGGAAATTTGATCATCTCGGCGTCATCAACTGCCACGCCCAGGAAGTCATCGACAACATCGCCGACTGCTCCCATCTGGGGCCGGTGCACGGGGAGTCGGTGAAGTTCTACCGCAACGAATTCAAGGGGCATCTGGCGACCCAGATCCAAGGCGGTGGCCACCGCACGCTGGTCACCCCGGACGGCGTCAGCCCGATCCTGACCACCGACACCACCTATCACGGCCCCGGATTCCTCCTGTCCTACATGCTCGGCATGGGTGAATCGATCATCTTCATCGGCCACACGACGGTGGATGATGGGGTCATCAAGGTCTGGCATGCATTGCTGGTGAAGTCTGCGAACAAGGTGGCGAGCGCGGCGGACGTGGCCGCGGCGCGCCTCTATCAGGAAGCCTCCAGGGTCGCCTTCGCCCAGGACTTTGACGTGTGGGCGAACAAGCGCGCCGCCGTCCAGATCCTGCAGGTACCCGGTGATGGGCCCTTCCACAAGTCGCGTATCTGGTATCGGCAATTCTACAACCAGCGCGCCCGCAAGCAGGAGTTTCTCAAGCAGGTCGAGGGCATACAGCACCGCGTGGTCGGCATGCCCACGCGGCTCGAAGAGGCCGAAACGGCCGCCTGACGGCGGCCGTGCGTGCCGCCCCCTTACGGCGGGAACGTCTCGCCGCCGTTTGAATCGAGGATCGCCCCGGTAACTCCGGAGGCGTAGTCGGAAATCAGAAACAATGCCGCGCGCGCACACTCGGTGTCACTCACCAGGCGCCGCAGCGCAATGTTGGCCGCAACCGCATCATAGAACGTCTTCTCCGGCACGCCCTGCTCCTTGGCCGCCTGGCTGATGTAGTTCTGCACCGGCACCCCGAGCATCCAGCCCATGCGCGCCACGTTCACGCGAATGTTGTGGGCCCCGAGCTCCGCGGCGAGATACTTGCTCGCGATGTTCATCGCGCCCTTGGAGGCGGCGTAACCGACCTCGCCGGTGTGCGGCTTGATCGTCGCCATCGAGCTGATGTTGACGATGGCCCCGCCGCCCTGCGCCTTCATGATCGGCACGACCGCCTGCGTCATGTTCATGGTGCCGATCACGTTGGTATTGAGGACCTCTTTCCAGCTCTCAAGATCGGCCGCCTCCGCCGTGCTGGGGGTGCCCCAGAAATAGGCGCTGTTGACCAGGCCGTCGACGCGCCCGAACTGCTTGTGCGTGCTCTCGGCGAGGCGCTGGCACTGCGCCGCATCGCGGATATCCGTGACGAGCTTGAGCACCTTGCAGGCCGCGTTCGCTTCGCGCATGCGCTTCTCCGCATCGTCGAGCTTCTCCGCGGTCCGCGCGCCGATCGCGACTGCGCGGGCCCCTTCGCGCGCCGCCTCGATGGCGAGTTTCACCCCGAGTCCCGGGCCGATGCCGGAGACGATTACGACCTTGTCCTTGAGTAACATGGCACTGCACCTTACGACTTGATGAATGGAAGGATGTGTTTTTCGCGGTAACGCTTGAAGCGCTGCTCGAGTTCAGCGCGCGTGAAGCCGAATTCCTCGAGCGTGTATTCGTGCTTCGGCCGCCCCTCGCGTGGGTGGGTGCTCATATAAGCACTGATGCCCGCACGCGTGGCGTCCGTCATCGGCAGGCCGATGCCCCGGTAGATGCGCTCGACCACGCCCACCGGCTCACTCACGGTGTCACGGAAGTCGACATCGATGAAACGGTTCGGCAAGCGCTCGCGCTGATCCATGCAGTGGTTCAGGTGCTGCTCGAGCGTCGCGGACCACTGGCGCGCCGCCTCGCGCGGATCGGCCGAGTCGCTGCCCATCGCCCACAGCAGGTGTACGAAGCTTGCGAACGAGGGCATGGTGGTGATGGGGTCACGATGGGTCTGCACGAAGGTGGCCCCGGGCATCTGCTCCGCGATGACCTCTACATACCCCAGGTGCATGGGAGTCTTGAGCACCCAGTAGTCCGCCACCTGGCCGCGGCGCTTCTTCTGCCACTGCAGAAACTTCATCAGCTGCACCAGGTACGCGTACGCCGGGCGCAGATCCTGCGAGTGAATCCAGTCGCGGTAGCTTGGGATGCAGGCGAGGGACTCGGCGGTGGTGCTGAGCAGCGTCTGATCGATGAGCATGATGTCCTCATCGGCCCCCATCGCATCCCAGGGGTGGATCGCGGCAAGATCCGGCATCGCCGCAAGAATGCCGGCAACCTCGGCCTTGGCCGCGACGATGCGCTGCTCGCCGGAGACATCATCCGCCGCCGGCACCGGGAAGCGCACTTCCCACCAGGCGCCGGCATAGAAACGCGGGTCGGCCGCCAGCAACCGATGTAGCAGCGTGGTGCCGGTGCGAGCGAGTCCGAGGATCACCACGGGGGGTGGCAGCTGCTCTGCGAGGATCTCCGGATGCCGATGAAACCAGTCGCGCGCACGCAGACGCGCGATCAGCGTGTTGAGGAGCCGCGCGCGCCAGGTGTGCACTCCGCTTTCGTTCAGGCGTGCTTCGGTGCGCAGCGCGCGCGTCAGGCGCTCGAGCGGCTCGTCGATGGCCGGGCCGTCGAAGGCAGCGAGGCTGGTTTCGCGCCGCGCCTCGGCGAGCAGTTTGCCCGGATCCAGCAGTTGCTCGGCGCTCATGGCGGACTCCCTGCGAAGTGCTTCGCGGCCTGCCAGGCAAAGGTCATGGCCGGCCCGAGGGTTGAACCGGGGCCCGGATAGGTCGGCAGAATGGCGGCCGAGCAATTGCCGAGCGCGTACAAAGCCGGAATGGGCGAGCCGTCGGCCCGCAATACCTGGGCGTCGGTATTGATCACGAGGCCCCCGTGCGTGCCGAAATCACCCGGGTCGATGCGCATCGCGTAGAACGGCGGCTCCACGATCGGCGCGAGGCAGGGGTTGGGCTTGATGCGCGGATCGGCATAGTAGCGATCGTACTCCGCATCCCCGCGGCCGTGCTCGAGGTCCTTGCCGGTGCGCGCGTACTCGTTCATGGCACGCACGGTCTGCTCCAGCCCTTCCGCGTCAATGCCCGCCTGTGTGGCCAGGGCGCGGATCGAATCGGCGCGTGTCAGGAATCCGGAAGTGAAGTAGCTCTTGGGCAGGCGCGTGTCCGGCCGATAACGGACCGGCCACAAGGGCCCGTTGAAGTACATACGGCGCGAGCGGGCATCGAAGATCATCCACGAGGGGGCCTGCGGATCTGCCGGGGTGTGCCGCCGGTAAAATTCCAGCTGGTAGGTGATGTAGTTCTGCGATTCATTGGCGATGCGGCGCCCGCGGCGCGTCACCACGATGTTGCCCGGATAGGACTTATCCATAATGGCGAGCCGTGGCACCGGGTCATCGGGTGCGCGGATGGAGGAGCACCACCAGCCCCCATCCATGAGTGCGGTTGCCGCCCCCGCGGCCATGGCGGCGCGGTGGGCATCCCCGGTGTTGGTGCCTGCGGCGGCACTCCAGCGCGCCTCCGTCGGCTGCGGCAGGTATTGCTCGCGCATCTGCTGGTTGTGTTCAAAGCCCCCGGCCGCGAGCACCACCGCGCGACGCGCGCGGATGGTGAGCGGGGCACCGTGGCGCGTCACCCTGGCACCGCTGATGCGCCCGTCGTCCTCGACGAGGAGCTCGTTCATCGAGGTTTCAAGCCACAGCGGCATCGCGCGATCCTGCATCGACCAGCGCAGGCGCGCGATGCCGGCGCTGCCGCAGGCGATGCGGCGCGAGCGCTTGTGGCGCAGCGCCCAGGACACATCGCTCAGGTGATCCCAGATACGCCGTGCCGCCAGACCCTTCCAGCCGGGCAGCTGCGCCATCAACACCTGCGCGTCCACCTGCGTCATGGCGATCCGGTCGAACATCCACATCATGTGGTGCGTGTCGCGCAGTTGCTGCGCCTCTGCCCCAAGAACGCTGCGCGCCACGGGCGCAGGCTCGAGCGAGCGGTGGCCGTGCTTGGCGCCGGGGAGCGAGGACCAGTAATCCGGGTAGTGCGCGAGCGACTCGTAGCGCACGCGGGTCCGCTCGTGCAGGAAGTCGAGCATGCGCGGCCCTTCGCGCAGATAAGTCTCCTGCATGTGCGGCGGCACGGCGCCCGCGGGGGTCGAGCCGCGCACGTACTCGAGCGCCTCCTCGTAACTGTCCTGGGCGCCGGCCTCGCGCGCATAACGGCTGCAGGGGATCCAGATGCCCCCGCCCGAGGTCGCGCTGGTGCCGCCAAAAAGCGGGCTTTTCTCGATAACGAGCACATCGCGCACGCCGAGTTCGTAGGCGCACAGCGCGGCCGTCAGCGCGCCGTTTCCCGATCCCACGACCAGGACATCGACGCTCAAGTCGCGTGCGTCACCCAAGAAGCCCCCTCGCGCGAGTTGTGATCACGGGCAGTGTGCCCTGCAACCGCGCCGCCCACGTCGCCCAAATGAACGATCACGACTGGCACGGGACAGCGGGTATGCTGTGCCGCCCTTGACGACGGAGTCCCCGCGATGCCCAGCCAGGAAATCATGAAGGCCGCCATGCAGGCCTATATCGACGCGTTTAACAGTGGCAGTGCCGCGGCGGTGCTCGCGCTGTACGCCGAGGACGCAACCGTGGAGGACCCGGTCGGCTCGCCGGTGAAGCGTGGCAAGGCCGAGATCCAGGCCTTCTACACCCACTCGATCGCGACGGGCGCCA
>DATHLO010000296.1:0-3755 GCA_035488075.1 Steroidobacteraceae bacterium
GCAGAAAAGCGGCGCCCAGGTGTTTTACGCCTTAAGGCTGCTGGACGATTCGGGCAAGGTGTGGACCGTGCACGTCGACGCCGCGAGCGGCGTGGTGCAGTAGGCGCACGTGCGCGTCCTGGTGGTCGAAGATGAAGCCGCGCTGCGCGAGTCGCTCAAGCTGCGCCTCACCGAGGCGGGCTTCACGGTCGACATCGCCCGTGATGGCGATGAGGGCCTGTTTGCCGGACTCGAACATCCACTCGATGTCGCCATCGTGGACCTCGGGCTCCCGGGTCTGCCGGGACTCGAGCTCATCCGCCGCCTGCGGGCGGCGCGCAAGACCTACCCCATTCTCATTCTGACCGCGCGCGACAACTGGCAGGACAAGGTCGAGGGCCTGCAGGCCGGAGCCGATGATTATGTCGCCAAGCCCTTTCATTTCGAGGAAGTGCTGGCGCGGGTGCAGGCACTGCTGCGGCGCGCCGGTGGCTGGGCAAGCCCGCAGCTTGAGTGCGGCGTGGTGGTGCTCGACACGCGCGCGCAGACCGTGCAGGTGCGCGGCGCGCCGGTGGAACTGACCTCCTTTGAGTACCGCATCCTTGAGCATCTGATGCTGCGCGCCGGGGAGGTGGTCTCCAAGGCGGAACTCACCGAGCGGCTCTACGATCAGGACTTCGAGCGCGACAGCAACGTTATCGAAGTCTTGATCGGGCGTTTGCGCCGCAAGCTCGATCCGGCCGAGGAGCTGCAGCCGATCGAGACGCTGCGCGGACGCGGTTATCGGTTCGCGCTCGCGCGCGACGCGGGCTCCTAGGCGCACGATCCGCACCGTGCACTCGCTCAGCCGGCGACTGCTGATTTCCGTTTCGCTGCCCCTCGCGCTGTTCTTCGGCATCATGATGCTGGTGCTCGATAGTGGCTTCCGGGCACTCTCGGAGCGCTCGCTGCGCGCGCTGCTCGATGCGCAGATGGTGGCACTGATCGCGGCCGCGGATCCGCAGCCGGACGGCGGTTATGCGCCCCCGCCCGAGGCACTCGAGCCGCGCCTCGCCACGCCGAATGCCGGGCTGTACGCGCAGATCCGCTCGAGCGATCACACGTGGCGCTCGCCCTCTACGGTCGGACTGCCGAGTGACTTTGGCCCCCTGCTGCCGCACGGGGAGCGCAGCTTCGCGTACGGCAACTTTGGCCACGTTCGCGTCGCCATCGAAAGCCGCGCGATCCAGTTCCAGGACAGCCCGAGCGAGGCCGGGACGTTCACTTTCAGTGTCGCGGTGGGCTTGAGTCCGTACGAGGAGCAGTTGTGGCAGTTCCGGAGCGAGCTGCTCGGCTGGTTCATCGGGCTCATGCTGGCTCTGCTCCTGACGCTCGCTGCTTTGCTGCATTGGGTGCTGGCGCCCGTGCGCCGTCTGGAGCGCGAGATCCATGAGGTCGAGGATGGTCGCAGCGAGACACTCGGCGGCGGCTATCCGCGCGAACTGTCCGGCGTCGCCGGCAACCTGAACGCGCTCCTCGTTGGCGAGCGCAAGCGCGTGGGTCGCTACCGCGACACCCTCGGCAATCTCGCCCACAGCCTGAAGACGCCCCTGGCGGTCATGCGCTCGAGCCTGCCAGCGGGGGGCGGCGCGGACACCCTGGCCGGAGAGATCGACCGCATGAGCGGCATCATCGAACATCAGCTCAAGCGCGCCGCCGCCTCCGGGGGGGCGCTCCTGGGCTCAGCGCCGGTCGAGGTCGCACAGGTGGCCGGCGAGTTGCGCGCGGCGCTGCTCAAGGTGTACGCCCGCAAGGATCTTGCGATCGAACTCCTCATCGCGCCGGGTACGGGCTTCAGCGGCGATCGGGGCGATCTCATCGAGCTGCTCGGCAATCTGCTGGACAACGCCTGCAAGTGGTGTCGCAGTCGCGTGCGCTTGAGCGGCGCGAGCGATGCCGCCGCGGAGGTGCGGGTGCGCCTGCGGCTGACCCTCGAGGATGATGGTCCGGGGATCTCCGCGGCCGACCGCGCGCGCGTGCTCGGGCGCGGCGTACGCGCGGATGAGGAAGTCCCCGGGCACGGCCTGGGGTTGGCCATGGTGCAGGACACCGTCGAGCTCTACGGCGGCACGCTCACGATCGACACCTCGCCGCTCGGCGGGGCGCGCTTCGAGCTGCGGCTCCCGGGGCGCTAAGGGGCGATGTTGAACTCGATCCCCTGCGCGAGCGGCAGCGCGCGGCTCCAGTTGACGGTATTGGTCTGGCGGCGCATGTAGGCCTTCCAGGCATCCGAGCCGGACTCGCGTCCGCCGCCGGTGTCCTTCTCGCCGCCAAACGCGCCGCCGATCTCGGCGCCGGAGGTGCCGAGGTTGATGTTGGCGATGCCGCAGTCACTGCCGCTGGCCGAGAGGAAGGTTTCCGCATTCTGCAGCCGGTCGGTGAAGAGCGCCGAGGACAGCCCGTGCGCGGAGGCGTTCTGCGCTGCGATCGCCTCGGCCAGGGAGTCGACCGCAATGACGTACAGAATCGGCGCAAAGGTCTCGGTCTGCACGATGGGCCATTCGTTGCGCGCGCGCACGATGGCGGGCTCGACGAAGTTGCCGGGGCGCTTGAGCAGCGCGCCGCCGGTCAGCAGCTCACCCCCGGCCTGACGCGCAAGATCGATCGCCTCGGTGTAGCGCTCGACAGCGCGTGCATCAATCAGCGGGCCCATGAGCGTGCCGCTCTCGAGCGGGTCGCCGATGCGTACCTGCTGGTAGGCATGTATGAGCCGCCGCTCGAGCTCTGCGGCGATCACCCGGTGGGCGAATACGCGCCGGGTGCTGGTGCAGCGCTGGCCCGCCGTGCCGACCGCGCCAAAGACGATGGCCGGCACCGCCAGATCAAGGTTCGCCGTGTCATCGACGATCACCGCGTTGTTGCCACCGAGTTCGAGGAGGCTGCGGCCCAGGCGCGCGGCGACGCGCTCGCCCACCCGGCGGCCGACCTCGGTGGAACCGGTGAACGAGACGAGCGCCACGCGCCGGTCGTCCACGAAGCGCGTGGCGAGCTCGGTGCCAAAATCGATGAACAGCTGGAAGATCGGCGGCAGCTGCTGCGCGGCCATCACCCGATTGCACAGCGTCTGCACGGCGAGCGCCGTCAGGGGTGTCTTGGGAGAGGGCTTCCACACGCAGGCATTGCCGCAGATGGCGCCGAGGAACGCGTTCCAGGACCACACCGCGACCGGGAAGTTGAACGCCGTGATGATGCCGACGACGCCAAGCGGCAGCCACTGCTCGGACATCCGATGCTGCGGGCGCTCGGAGTGCATGGTGAGCCCGTAGAGCATGCGCGACTGGCCGAGCGCAAAGTCGGCCAGATCGATCATCTCCTGCACTTCCCCGAGGCCCTCCGCCAGGATCTTGCCGTTCTCGAGCGAGACCAGCGTGCCCAGATCCTGCTTGTGCCGACGCAGCTCCTCTCCGAGCAGCCGCACCGCCTCGCCGCGCTTGGGCGCCGGCACCAGGCGCCAGGCCGCGGCGGCTTCAACCGCGCAATTCATGACCGCCTCGTAGTCCTGGGCGCTTGCCGGACGCACCTGCGCGAGCAGCGCCCCGTCGGCGGGGTTGCGCACGTTGGCGAGCGGCGCCTCGGTGCTCGTGGACCAGCCGGCAGAGCCCGACCAGGCGCCCGGATTCACGGCGCCGAGCCCGAGCCGGGTGAGGAGCGTGTTCAGATCAAGGTTACTCATGCGCTGGCGACCTTCTTGCGGCGCTGATGGCCGGTCTTGCCGGCGACCACCACCTCACCGGAGA
>DATHLO010000297.1:0-8276 GCA_035488075.1 Steroidobacteraceae bacterium
GGGGAGCGCCGAGCTTATCCCCACCGGGCTTGCGATCCACCTCGCCGACCCGGGACTGGCGGCGCTCATCGTGCCGCGTTCAGGCCTCGGGCACAAAAACGGCATCGTGCTCGGCAATCTTGTCGGACTGATCGACTCGGACTACCAGGGACAGCTCATGGTGTCGTGCTGGAACCGCAGTGCCGCCCCTTTCACCGTGAACCCCGGCGAGCGCATCGCGCAGCTCCTCGTGGTGCCGGTGGTGCAGGTGGAACTTGAGGTGGTGGAGGATTTTGCGGCCAGCGCGCGCGGCGCGGGTGGCTTCGGCCATTCCGGGCGCAGTTAGGGCGGGCGCGCTTACTGCTCGTGGATCGAGTGCAGTTCGCGGTAGCGCTGGATATCGGCGTCGAACTGCGCGCGCAGCGTCTTTTCTTCTTCGCTCTTGGCAGCCAGCGCCGCGCTCTGTACCCGCACCTCATTGAGCGTGCGCACCAGGTTCTCGGCCAGATCATCCGGCATGCGCCGCGCGTCGGGGTTTGCGCTGTAGGGCTGGAAGGACACGGCGCGCACCTGCAGGCTGCCCAGGCGCGAGCGCAGACTCTCCACGTACTGCTCCGCGGCGGTGCGCTGACCCTGCAGCTGATCGAGCCGCACGTCGCGCAGTGCTTCGATGTCCTTCACCGAGGTGTAGGTCGACATGAGGAAGCTGTCGTGCTGGCGCTGCTTGAACACTTCCGCCTTCTTCAGTGCCGCGGCGGCCGTCTGCTCCGGCGTCTGCGCCGCCTCGACGTGTCCGACCGGCACACCCTGGCTGTTGAGCACCTCGCGATCCTGCTGTGCGTACTGCGGCGGGATGTGATCCCCGTAGTGCACCACGCCCTGCTCATCAACCCACTTGTAGGCGATGCCGCCTTGCTTGGAGGAGGAGCTGGGCGCGGCGTACGCCGCGGTGGCGAGCAGCGCCGCAGCGCCAAGCAGCACGGCCAGGAGAGGGCGCTTCGCGCGGGATAACATATGAGTAGTTTCCGGCGGCCGGCGGGCCGCTGGCAAGCTCAAAGTATGCCGTAGCGCTGCCGATAGGCCTGCAGCGATGTGAGCTGTTCGGCAGAAATGCGCGCTGCCGCGTCGGCGCCGTGCGACAGCGCCTCGATGAGCTCGGTGAGTGTGACGATGCTCACACACTTGAGGCCGTAACGTTGCTCAACCTCCTGCACGGCACTAAGCGTGCCGCTGCCGCGCTCCTGGCGATCCAGAGCGAGCGCGACGCCGACCGGCTCGGCACCGCAGCCGCGGATGATCTCGAGCGACTCGCGCACCGCGGTACCGGCCGTGATGACGTCGTCCACGATCAGCACGCGCCCCTTGAGCGGCGCACCGACGATGCGACCGCCCTCGCCGTGATCCTTGGCTTCCTTGCGGTTGAAGGCATACGGCACGCTGCGCCCGTGGGCGGCGGCGAACGCCACCGCGGTCGCGGTCGCCAGCGGGATCCCCTTGTAGGCGGGGCCGAAGAGCATGTCGAAGGCGAGTCCGGAGTGCACCAGCGCCGCGGCATAGCAGTGCCCGAGAACGTGGGCCGCCTCGCCGTCACTGAAAAGCCCGGCGTTGAAGAAGTACGGGCTCGCGCGCCCGGACTTCAGGGTGAAGGTGCCGAAGCGCAGCGCCGCGCGCTTCAGTGCCAGGTCGATGAACGTGAGCTGATATTGCTGCATGTCATATCATGCCCTCATGCGTGTCATCACCGTCAACGTCTGCGGCATACGCTCGGCGGCGGCGAAGGGCCTGTTCCGCTGGCTGCGACGGCAGCGGGCGGATTTTATCTGCCTGCAGGAGACCAAGGCCCAGGAGCACCAGCTCGGCGAGCACGACGTGAAGCTGCCGGGGTATTACAGCTACTTCAGCGACGCCGAGAAGAAGGGCTACGCGGGCGTCGCGCTTTACACCCGGCACAAGCCCGAGCGCGTGCTGCGTGGGTTCGGCGTCGGGGAGTTCGATCGCGAGGGACGCTACCTCGAGGCACACGTGGGGGAGCTGGCCGTGGTGTCGCTCTACCTGCCCTCCGGGTCCGCCGGCCCGCTGCGGCAGGCGGCGAAATTCCGCTTCCTGGAAGCCTTCGGGCCGCACCTGGCGCGGCTGCGCCGGCGGCGGCGCCACTACATCCTCAGCGGGGACTGGAACATCGCCCACCGGCCGATCGATCTGCGCAACTGGCGCTCCAACCAGAAAAATTCAGGCTTCCTGCCCGAGGAGCGTGCCTGGATGGATGAGCTGTTCGGCACGGCGGGCTACGTGGATGCCTTTCGCGAAGTGCGGCCGGAGCCGGATCTGTACACCTGGTGGTCCAACCGCGGCCAGGCGCGCGCGCATAACGTCGGCTGGCGCATCGACTACCAGGTGGTGAGCCGCGCGCTCGCCGGCAAGGCGCGCGCGGCCTCCATATATAAGGACAAGCGCTTCTCCGATCACGCACCGCTCATCATGGACTACGATCTTTGAGCGCCGCCGCGGCCGGCGTCGCACCCTCCTTGCGCCAGGTGCTCGCGAGCCCGAAGATGCTCGCTATCCTGCTGCTTGGCGCAGCGTCCGGGTTTCCCAACCAGCTCACCGAGAGCGCGCTGCAGGCGTGGCTCAAGGACGGCGGCGCCACCAACACGACCATCGGCCTCATGTCCTACGTGGCGTGGCCGTACCTGCTCAAACCGCTGTGGGCACCGCTCATCGATCGCTATCCGATGCCCTTCCTCGGGCGGCGCCGCGGCTGGATCCTCGCCATGCAGATCGCGCTCGCGGCGGGCATCGCGCTCTTCGCGCTGCAGAACCCGGCGAGCTCCCTGGCACCCATCGCCGTGTGCGCGGTCGCCATCGTGTTCTTCTCGGCCACCCAGGACATCGCCATCGATGCCTATCGCACCGACCTTGCGGCACCGAGCGAGCGCGGCCTGGCCGCCGCGGCGACGAATCTCGGCTATCGCTCCGCCGCCTGGACGGCATCGGCGCTGGCGCTGGTGATCGCGGGCGCCGTCGGCTGGCGTGCGGCGTTCCTCCTCCTCGCCGGCATCATGCTGCTGTTCTGCGTGGCGACCGTGCGGGCGCCCTCCTCGCACAACGACTACCGGCCGCGCTCGCTGCGCGAGTCGATCGTCGAGCCGCTGCGGGAACTGCTGGGCACACCGAGCGCGCTCACGCTGCTGCTGGTGGTACTGCTGTTCAAGGTCGGGGACGCATTCGCCAACAAGCTCTTCACGCCTTTCATGATGGACGTCGGCTTCACGAAGATCGAGATCGGTCTTATCGTCAAGGCACTCTTCACGGCCAGCGCTCTTCTCGGCTCGGTGCTCGGTGGCATTCTCATGGTGCGCCTGGGGTTGCTGCGCTCGATGCTCGCGTTCGGTGTGCTGCAGGCGCTCAGCAACCTCCTGTACTGCGCGCTCGCGGTCGCGGGCAAGAGCTATCCGATCATGGCCGCCGCGGTCATCATCGAGCACATCGCGGGCGCGATGGGCGGGATTGCGCTCGTGGCACTGATCATGGCGCTGTGTGACGCACGCTATACCGCCTTTCAGTACGCCCTGCTGTCCGCGCTCGCGCTGCTGCCGCGCTACAGCCTCGGGTATCCGGCGGGCTGGATCGCCGATCATGGCGGCTGGTACGTGTACTTCGTGGCGAGCTTTGCGCTCGCGCTGCCGGGCCTCGCCATCGTGTGGTGGAAGCGCCGCCAGATCGAGGCGCTCGATCGCGCCCAGGCGCCGGCGGCGCCGTGAACGGCAGCCGCGAGGGCGCGCTTCCCATCGATCTTGAGCGCGTCATCTGCCGCTTCGAGGATCTGGAGCCGCACGGCGCGCGCGCCTTCACGATCGGCGGCGGCGACTGGCCGCTCAGGGGCTTCGTCGTGCGCTCAGGTCCGAAAGTTTACGGCTACGTGAATCGCTGCCCGCATGCCGGGCATCCGCTGAATCTGTTGCCCGGGCGCTTTCTGAGCCCCGACGGCACGCTCATCCTGTGCTCATCGCACGGCGCGCTGTTCGAGAAGCCAACGGGTCTTTGCCTAGCCGGTCCGTGTGCCGGCCGCAGCCTTGCGCCGCTCGCGCTCGACGTGCGCGGCGGACTCGTCATGCTCGCCGAGAGCGTCGACGTCAACGCGCTGCAGGAGATTCCCGCGCCCGAGGTCTAATCGAAGAGGTCGATGCCGTCGAGGGAGCGGGCGCGCAGATCACGGTCATCGCCGAGGGAATCCGAGCCCGCGCCGCGCACATCGTCGCTCGTTTCGACGTCCACCGAGCCGCTCCAGTCCTCAGGGGCTTCCGCGGACTCGAGCGCGCCGTCTTCCCACTGCGTGTCCCAGTCCTCGATGTCCATCTCCTCGACCGTGCCGTCGAAATACTGGATCTCGATCGTGCCGTCGTCGTCATCCAGCGCAACCACTTCGAACAACGCGCCGCCGTTCAAGCGATACCAGTCGCCAATGCCGGGTTGAGGAGTCGCCATGGTGCTGTTCTCCTGCAAGATCGCGATTCGAAGTGCTGCAACGGACGCGCACGTTCTACAATCATGTTGCGCCTCGGCTGTGATGCTTTCAAGAACTTATTTGTACGCACGGCCGGGCGAAACGCACGGTTACGTTTTCGCCGCAGGTGCGGCTTTTTTTGCGCAGAGCACCATGTTCGAGCAGCCGCTGAAGTTTCTCGTCGTCTTTTTCGTGGTAGTCGAGCCGATCTCGCTGCTGCCACTGTTCACCGGCCTTACCAGCGGGGCCACGCCCCACTACAAGCGCCGCATGGCGCTCAAGGCGGTCATCGTCGCCGCCGCCATTCTGGTGCTGTTCGCCGCCGGTGGTGCGGCGTTTCTCGAGCTCATGGGGATCAGCTTGCAGGCGTTTCGCATTTTCGGCGGCCTGCTGCTGTTTCTGCTGTCGCTGGAGATGGTGTTCGCGCGCGAATCCGGCACCCGTACCTCGAGCGATGAGGCTGCCGAGAACAAGCGGCGCGCGGACATCTCGGTCTTCCCGCTCGCCTTTCCGTTCATCGCCGGCCCCGGAGCACTCGCCACCATTCTGCTGTGGTTCGGGCCGGTGCACATGGGCACGCAGCCGGTGCTCTTCGGCGCCTACCTCGCCGCCGTCCTGGTGGTGCTCGGCATCGCCTTTGCGCTCATGCTGCTGGCCGACCCGCTGATGCGCGTGCTCGGAGTGACCGGGGCCAATGTGGCGAGCCGGCTCCTCGGGGTGATCCTGGGAGCGCTCGCGGTGCAATTCGTGCTCGATGGGCTGCGGCAGGCCTTCGGTGTCGGCTGAGCTCTTTAGTCGCTGCGGCGCCGGAAGGCGAGATCCCATACCTCATGGCCCAGGCGCTCGCCACGGCGCTCAAAGCGCGTGGGCTCGCGCTCCGCGGGGCGGGGCACGAAGCCGCCGTCGGCGGCCAGATTCTCCAGAGCCGGTGCGGCGCTCAGGATTTCCAGCATCTGCAGCGCGTAGGGCTGCCAGTCGGTGGCGACGCGCAACTCCCCGGCGCTGCCGAGTCGCTGCGTGGCGAGTTTCACAAAGGCCTCCTGCACGAGCCGGCGCTTGTGATGACGCTTCTTCGGCCAGGGGTCCGGAAAGAGAATGAGGATCTCGGCCACCGCTGCAGGTGGAATCTGCCGCTCGAGCACCTCGACCGCGTCGTGGCAGATGATGCGTACGTTGCCAAGCCCCTGCGCCTGCAGCGCCAGCATCAGCCGGCCCACACCGGCGCGATGCACCTCGATGCCGAGAAAATCGCGCTGCGGGTAAGCGGCCGCAAGACGCGCCAGATTATCACCGTTGCCAAAGCCGATCTCGAGGGTGAGGGGAGCGGCACGGCCGAAGAGCGCCGCCACATCCAGCGGCGCCGGTGCAAACTCCACGCCGTACCTCGGCCACAGCTGCGCGAGCGCACGCTGTTGCGCCACCGTGATGCGCCCGGCGCGCGTCACGAACGAGCGGATCGAGCGTGGATGTTCGAGCTCGGACATAGCGTCTGACAGATGCGCTTGCAGCGCGGGTGCCTGCGATCTTACCCCGCGCGTGCCGCCATGTTTCACAGGCTTGGTGCGCGAGGGTTGCGGCGCGCGCGCGGACGGTGCCGCTCGTGGTATAAGGCGCGCGGTTTGCTTGGCACACGTCGGGACCCGCAGTCCTCAAGGGAGCGTCGATGTCGAAGAGCCTGTCAGCCTCGCTGATCGTCCTGAGCGCATGGATCGGCACGGCCCATGCGCAGGAGCCGCCGAAGGCGGACGAACATGCGCCACCCTCCGCAGCGCTCTCGCAGCTGTGCAGGATCGACATCAAGGCCGACAAGAAGGAGGAGTGGATGCGCCTGCCGAAGGCGGAAAGCTCGGTGACGCAGCATCACCTCGCCGCCGGCGGCAAGTCCCTGGATTACACCGCCACGGCCGGAACGCTGATCGTGCGCGACGATAACGACAAACCGATCGCAAGTATCGGCTACGTCGCCTATGTGCGGCGCGACGCGAAGGCCGGCGGCGCAGCGCGCCCGCTCACCTTCGCCTTCAACGGGGGTCCGGGGTCCTCGTCCTTGTGGCTGCACATGGGCGTGCTCGGACCGAAGCGCGTGGTGGTTGCTGATCCGGACCCGAAACCTGCCGGCCCCTACCGCACGGTCGACAACGAGTTCGGTCTGCTCGACAAGAGCGATCTGGTCATGATCGATCCGGTCGGCACGGGATTGAGTCACGCCGTGTGCGATCACCAGGATGCTGAGTTCTGGGGCGTCGATCCGGACATCGACTCCATCAGCCGCTTCATCGCCCAGTACCTGAGTGACAACGAGCGCTGGAGTTCGCCCAAGTATCTGCTCGGGGAAAGCTACGGCACCACGCGCGCGGCCGCCATCGTGAATTACCTGCGCGCGCGCCGCTCGCTCGCCTTCAACGGGCTCATCCTGGTCTCGGTGGCGACCGACATCGAGGCCATCTTCGCGGAGCTGCCCGGCAATGATCGCCCGTACGCGGTGTACCTGCCCGCCTACGCGGCCGTCGCCTGGTATCACAAGCGCTTGCCGAAGCAGCCCGCGGCGCTCGAGCCTTTCCTCGCCGAAGTGCGGGCCTACGCGCTCGGTGCCTTCGCGAGCGCGCTCCTCCAGGGCGATGCGCTGAGCGAGCCGGAGCTGGATGCGGCAGCGCAGAAGATGCACGAGTACACCGGCTTGTCGGTCGAATACGTGAAGGCGGCACACCTGCGCGTATCGCAGAGCGCCTTCACGCACGAGCTGCTCAAGGCGCAGCGGCAGACCGTCGGGCGCCTCGATGGACGCTTCGTGGGACCGACCTGGGATCCGCTGGAGAAGGACTCTGACTATGACCCGCAGTCAGCCGCCATCAGTGCCGCCTACGCCGCCACCTTTCTTGACTACTACCACGGTGAGCTGAAGTTCGGGCAGGGCAGCACCTATAACACCACCAACTTCAGCATCGGCGACCAATGGAAATGGACGCACAAGACGGCCAAGGGTGATCAGCCGGTGGTCAATACCGGCGTCGATCTGGCTGAGGCGCTCATCAAGGATGCGAGCCTCAAGGTGCTGGTGTTGAACGGCTATTACGATCTCGCGACGCCGTTCTGCGCGACCGAGTACGTTATGAGCCACCTCGGCGTACCGGCGCAGGTGGGGGCCCGCATCAGCATGAAGTACTACGAGGCGGGCCACATGATGTACGTGCATCCGCCTTCGATCGCCAAGATGAAGCGCGACATCGACGCCTTCATCGATTCGACCGAACGACCCTAGCGCACTGAACTGCCGCCGCGCGCGGCCGCGCCGCTTTAGGGAGTGGTGCGCAGGGCGGCGACCGGCAGCACCATCTGCGCCTTGAGACCCGGATGGTTGTCGAGCAGCTGCAGCACGCCGCCGTGCAGCTTGGCCACCGCGTCCACGATGCTCAGGCCCAGGCCGACCCCCGGGGTACCGCGGCTCGGATCGCCGCGGAAGAAGCGCTCGGTGGCCTTGGGCTTATCGGCATCGGCGATTCCCGGACCATCATCGGCCACGGCGATCTCCACCGCCCCATCCGCGCGCCGTCCGACGCGCACACTGATGGCGCCGCGCTCGGAGACGCACTTCAGGGAATTGTCGATGAGGTTGCTGACCGCCTGCGCGAGCAGTACCGGGTCACCCGCTACGGCCGCGTCCCCGGCGGACTGGAACGAGAAGACGACGCCCTTCTGTTCCGCGACCGGCTCGTAGTATTCCACCACCTCGGCCGCCACGGCCGCCGCGTCCACGCGCACGAAACCCGAGCGGCGCGCTCCGGAGTCGATCTCC
>DATHLO010000298.1:0-2085 GCA_035488075.1 Steroidobacteraceae bacterium
CGAGGCAATGATGCTGCCATGGCGCCACACTTCCGTGATCGCGGCAAGGTCCAGCTGGTACTGGAAGTAACGCGGGTTCGCAAGCGGTGCGGTCTCTGCGTCCACATTAGCGCTCTTGAGTCCGGCATCCGCATGCGCGAGCACGTTAAGGCCTTCGGCGTAGGCCGCCATGAGCCCGTACTCGATGCCGTTGTGCACCATCTTCACGAAGTGCCCGGCGCCGGAGGGACCGCAGTGCAGATAGCCCTGTGCCGCGGCGGCGCGGCCCGCGGCACCCCCGGAGGGCATTTTGCCGCCCGGCGCGAGCGTCGCCAGCGCCGGTTCGATGAGCGCCACGGCCGCGGTATCGCCGCCGATCATGAGGCAGTAGCCCTGCTCGAGACCGAGCACCCCGCCGCTCGTGCCGACGTCGAGGTAGTGCACGCCGGCGCGCTGCAGCTCCTCGGCGCGGCGGATGTCATCGTGGTAGTTGGAGTTGCCGCCGTCGATCAGCACGTCCCCGCGCGCGAGCAACGGGCGCAGCTGCTGGATAATCGCATCCACGATACCCGCCGGCACCATGATCCACAGCGCGCGCGGCGCCTTGAGCGCCTGCACCAGCGCCGTCACGGAGTTCACGCCCTGAGCGCCGAACGCGGCGACCGTCTGCACCGCCTCGGGCTTCGGATCGTAAGCGACGCACTCGTGCCCCGCCTGCACCAGACGGTGCACCATGTTCGCGCCCATGCGTCCAAGTCCGATCATCCCGATCTGCATCTTCTGACTCCTTGCACGCGCCTCGGGGCGCGGCCGCTGCGCTGCGCTAGTTGGGAACGCGGCGAATCTGCGCGCCGAGCTGCGCGAGCTTCTCCTCGATCGCCTCGTAGCCACGGTCGATATGGTAGATGCGCTCGACGTCCGTGCGGCCCTCGGCCACGAGGCCCGCGAGCACCAAACTTGCCGAGGCGCGCAGGTCGGTCGCCATGACCGGGGCGGCGGTGAGGCGCTCGACGCCGTGAATGATGGCGGTGTTGCCTTCGAGCCGGATCTCCGCTCCGAGCCGGCGCATCTCCAGCATGTGCATGAAACGGTTCTCGAAGATGGTCTCGGTGATCGTGCCAACGCCGCTCGCCACAGTGTTAAGTGCGGCAAACTGCGCCTGCATGTCGGTCGGAAAGGCCGGATAGGGCGCGGTGCGCACATCGACCGCCTTGAGCGTGCGCCCGCGCATGTCCACCTCGACCCAGTTGTCACCGACACCCACCTTGGCGCCGGCCTCCTCGAGCTTCGCCAGCACCGCATCCAGATGATCCGGGCGCGTGCTCTTGATGCGCACGTGGCCGCCGGTGATGGCCCCGGCCACGAGGTAGGTGCCACTCTCGATCCGATCGGGCAGCACCTCGTAGGTGGTGCCCCGCAGCCGCTGCACCCCGTTGATCGTGATCTTATCGGTGCCGGCGCCGTGGATCTTCGCTCCCATGGCGATGAGAAAGTTGGCGAGATCCACCACCTCCGGCTCGCGCGCCGCGTTCTCGATGACGGTCTCCCCCTCGGCGAGCGTGGCCGCCATCATGAGGTTTTCAGTGCCGGTGACGGTGACGGTGTCGAGCACCAGCCGTGCGCCGCGCAGGCGCGCGGCCCGCGCGCGGATGTAGCCCCCCTCGATGGTGATATCCGCCCCCATGGCCTGCAGTCCTGCGACGTGGATGTTCACCGGACGCGCGCCGATGGCACAGCCACCGGGCAGGGAAACGTCGGCGCGCCCGTAGCGCGCCACGAGCGGACCTAACACCAGGATGGAGGCGCGCATGGTCTTGACCAGGTCGTAGGGCGCGAAGCACTCGCGCACCGTCGTGCCGTCGACCTCGATGCGCATGCGCTCGTCGATCGTGACCGTGGCACCCATGCGCCCGAGGAGCTCGACCGTCGTGGTCACGTCCTTGAGGTGCGGCACGTTCGCCACCACCACCGGATCCTCCGCCAGCAGCGCCGCGGCCAGGATCGGCAGGGTGGCATTCTTGGCGCCCGAGATGCGCACTTCGCCCTCGAGCGCCACGCCCCCTTGAATCTGCAGCTTGTCCATCCCTCAGCCTCGTGCGGCCTCTT
>DATHLO010000299.1:0-7433 GCA_035488075.1 Steroidobacteraceae bacterium
TACAAATCAAGGTAGGACTGCTGCGCGTCCGAGATGCGGTTCAGTCCCAGGTACGCCTCGCCGCGGTATTCGAGCGCGTCCGGATATCCGGGCTTGAGGGTGAGCGCCTTGGCGTAGCCGGCGAGCGCGTCATCGTAGTGGCCGAGCTTGCGGCTCGTGTAGCCGACGTAGTTCCAGCCTTCCGCCAGCGAATCATCCAGTCCCACCGCCTGCTTGAAGCGCTCCAGTGCCGCGGCGTAGTCCCCCTGGGCCTCGTGCAGCGCCTTGTCTTTCTTGGCCGCATCGCTCGCATGCAGCGCGTAGTCCTGGGCGCTGTCGGCCTTTTTCACCAGGTGCACGCCGTCGTTATAGGCATCGCGCGCCCTTTGCTGGGGCGTCTCGATACGCGGCATGGACGGCATCGAGCCGCCGCCGTTCGCCCAGGCGAGGCCAAGCGGACTGGCGAGCAGGCCGGCAAGGAGAAGCTTTACCAAGGTGCGCATCGGACCTCCATCGTTTGTCGTGCGCCGCGGGCGCCTCACTATGCTGCCTCGCCGCTGGCGCGCGCAGCAACAGCGGGAACCTCGGCCATCGTTCCCGCGCTCCTTACGGGGGGAGCGATGACCAGTGGGCGCTGCGAAAGCGCCACTGCCCGTCGCGCCGCTCGGCCAGGGCGGTGAAGTAGCCCCGGTCGGTGCGCTGCTGACCCTGCGCATCGGCCTGCACTTCGGAGTAGGAGCAGCCGACGAGTGCGAATGCGCTCGTGAGCACGTCCACGCGCAGATCATCGCCGAAGCGCAGCTGAATCTTCGGCAGCGTGTGGGCGAGCGCATCGATCCCGCGCGCCGCCGCCGCCCCGTTTGCAAACACCAGCTGCCCGTTGCTGGCCATGAAGAACTCCGGACCCTCCGTGAACTCGCGCCGCCAGGCGGCCGGCCCCTCGCGGCTCACGTTCTGCGCCACCGCCTGCATGAAGGCACGCACGCTGTCCTCTTCGGCGCTGCGCGGCTGCGCGGCGGGTGCGTCGGTGGTGGCAGCGCTGCGCGGGTGGCAGCCTGCGGCGGCGAGCGCCATCAGCACGAGGACGGCCGCGCGCGCCACTACCACTTGTTGCGCAGCTCGCGCAGCTTGACGAACACGGTCTTCGGATCCGGCCGCTCGCCGATGTCCGGAAACCTCTCGCGCAGCGCCGCGATCACCGCCGGGCTCTGCAGACGCAGGAAGGTGTTGATGCGCTTCTCCTGGCCGAGCGAGGTCACGGGCGCTTCGGGCGCCTGGTGCTTCTTCGCCTCGGTGAGGAACTCGGCGGCGTCCTTGTTGGTCGGCTCGCGGTCGAGCGTGAACTCGAGGTTACGCGCGAGGTACTCGTGCCCGGGGTACACCTGGGTCGAGTCGGGCAGGCGTGCGATCTGCATCGCGAAGGTGTCGTAAAGCACCTCCGGATCACCGCCGTTGAAGCAGTTGCCCGCCCCGGCGTTGAAGAGCGTATCGCCGCAGAACAGCGCCGGCGTGTCGGTATGCGACAAGAGGCACACGTGCGTCATCGTGTGCCCCGGGGTGTCCAGACACTCGAGCTCCACGCGACCGACCTTGACGAGGTCACCTTTCTTCAGCCCACGGTCGACCCCGGAGATGCGTGCGGCGGCGCCCTCGTGCGCCAGCACCTTGGCGCCGGTGGCATCTTTCAGTCCCACGTTGCCGCCGGTGTGGTCGGCGTGCTCGTGGGTGTTCAGGATCTGAGTGATGTTCCAACCGCGCCTCTTGGCCGCATCCAACACCAGGCGCCACTCCAGCGGGTCGATCGCAAGCGCTTCGCCCGTCTCGGGGTCCGCGATCAGGTAGTGAAAGTTGCGCAGCGAATTTCCCGACCAGATCCGTTCGGTCAGCATAAAGCACCTCCATTCCTGTCGTTTCCCGGCAACGTACCCGGAAAGCCGAGCGCGCGCCATAATGTGCGCATGAAGCATACGTTTCTGTTCGAGCCGGCGGTCTGGTCCGGAACAGGGACACTCTGGCGGGTCGACGGCCAAGCGCTCGCGGCACACGCGCGCACCGAGATCGCACACCGTGCGGAATGCTGGCTGCTCTCGGGCACGCTCAAGGTACTCGGCTCCCCGCCCACAGAGTTCGTGCAGGCCTACCTGATCGAGCCCCCGGGGGCGCCGGGGCAGAGTCTGAAATGGACGTTCGAGAGCGCGATGTTCGGCAAGATGAAGGGCCGTTTCGCGGCCATCGATGCCTCGATCCTCGCCGTATACGGCTGCGAGGAATCCGGCTACTACGGGTCTGAGCATTTCGGCCAGCTCGACCCGGACAGTTACCGCTCCACGGGCATGCTGCTGCTGAAGGACAAGCTGGTCTATTCCTGGCAGATGCTGCACAAGCGCGCGGCCTAGCCGGCGCTGCCGCTTACGCGGCTACTGCGGTACGAGCAGCAGGTCGTGCTGCTCCTGCACCTGCGCAAGCTCGGTAAGGCTCATGGGCACCAGCTGCCCGCCCCGAAACGCGCGCGCGCTCAGGCGCGCCGCGCGCAGCAGCTCAATCAGTACGTCCGGGCCTAAGCCCGCCAGCCGCAGACTCGCGGGGGAATACTCGAGGAAGATGTTGGCGCAGCGTGTGAGCAGCTCCCCCGCACCGCGCAGCACAAAATATTCGAATCCCTCGACGTCGATCTTCAGGAAGCGCAGCGGGCGTGAGCCGAGCGCGTGCGCACTCCAGAACGCCGCCAGTGTGTCCACCGCCACGGGCACCATGTCGGCGGCCGGGCCGTCCACAACCAGCGTGTGACGGCCGTTGTTGCTGTGCTTGTAGCGGCGCAGCTGCGCAGTACCAGGGGCATCGCCGAGGGCAAGATTGAGCGCCGTCACGCGCTCTGCCGCGTTGGCGCGCAGATTCGTGCGCAGCAGGCTGTAGGTTTCCGGGTCCGGCTCGAAGGCGAAGATCTGAGCGCCCGGCTCGCTCAAGTGCTGCAGCAGGATGCTGTACCAGCCGATGTTTGCGCCCACATCGAGCGCAACCTCACCCGCGCCGAGGTGCAGGTGCTCGATGAGGTAGCGCGTGATCGCCGGCTCGTGCGCGCCCAGCCGATAGATGTGCCGCGTGATGACATCGGCGGCCGGACCGGTGAAGGTGAGGCCGAAGGGCGCGGCCCGGGCGGTGACATAGCCGTCGCGGCTCAGGAGCCGCGCGAATCCGAACTGCACCGTGCGCAGCGCCCGCACCGCCCAGGGGTATTCCACCGGACCCGGCGGGGCGCTGAGTGTGCCGGGGTTACCATCAGTGGGTGCGGGGGCGGTCATGGACGGTGGGGGATGTTACTCCTTCAGCGGTGCCAAGCCTGCGGCAGCGCTTGAGCGGCACGGGCGGTGACAGCGGCCGCGCCCGGCTCCTAGACTGGCCGACTCCACAAGCGATAAGGACGTTTGCATGCTGCAGGTACGACGCAGTGCCGAGCGCGGTTTTTTCGATCACGGCTGGCTCAAGACCTACCACACGTTTTCCTTCGGTGAGTACCAGGATCCGGCGTGGATCGATTTCGGACCGCTGCGCGTCATCAACGATGACCGTGTGGCTCCGGGTGAGGGCTTCGGCAAGCACGGCCACCGCGACATGGAGATCCTCACCTACCTCCTCGCCGGGGAGCTCGAGCACCGCGACTCGATGGGCAACGGCTCGGTGATCCGTGCCGGAGATGTGCAGCGCATGAGCGCGGGCACCGGGGTGCTGCACAGTGAATTCAACCCGTCCGCCGATGAGGAGGCGCATCTGCTGCAGGTGTGGATCCGCCCGGCGCAGGAACGACTCGCTCCGGGCTACGAGCAGAAGCACTTCGGCGACGCCGAGAAACGCGGCCGCCTGCGACTCATCGCCTCCTGCGACGCAGCCGAGGGGTCAGTGCTCATCCATCAGGATGCGCGGGTGTACGCCGGACTCTTCGACGGTGCGGAGCGCGCCGAGCTGGCACTGCCGGCCGCGCGGCGCGCCTGGGTGCACCTGGCCCGCGGCGCGCTTTCGCTCGATGACACCCGACTTGCAGCCGGTGATGGCGCCGGCAGTGCAGGCCCGCTGCATCTCACGCTGCACGCAGGCGAGGCGGCGGAGGTGCTGGTGTTTGATCTGCCGTAGACGTGCAAAGGGCGCACCGTTGAGGGTGCGCCCTTGTTGTTTAACGAGCGCCCTGGCTCAGGCGGGCTTCACACTCCTGCGCCGACGCTGCACGAACGCGGTGCCCAGCAGGCCCAGTCCCAGCAGCGCGAGCGTCGCCGGCTCCGGGACGGACGTTGAACCGCCGGCCGGCCCGAGGCCGGTGAAGACGGCAGTCACGCCGTCATCGGTCACGCTCACCGACGGATCAGTGAACGAGGGGGCGTTGGTGAAGATGGCGACCGGGTTGGTCACATAGCTGGTGATAGGCCCTATGGCGACCGCGGTCGTCCCGAGGCTGCTGAAGGTCAAGGTGTCACCGAGGCCCGTGCTTCTTGAGGCCAGTCCGGTTGCCGTGGCGCACACGGTGGCACTGGCGATGAACGGGTTGCAGCCCTCCACCGAAGTGGTGAGCGCGCCAAAGTTGGTGGGGAGCGAAAAACCCGGCAGCGATGCGCCCAGCGAAGTCGGATTGTTGGAGGTGGAGATGGCGAAGGCGAAGGTCACACCGGCCGCATTCAGGCTGGTGGTGAGCGCGAATTCGTCAAACGTCACGGCCACGGGGCTTCCGCCCACCATGATCGTATCCATCTGCAGTCCGGTCGAGCCCAACACTTTGAAGGTGGGCACGGGGCCGCTGAATGTGGGTATCGTGACGTTGTTGGCGCCGGGCGCGAGCGGTGCCGGCTGCGACCACGCCGCTGCTGAGATCGTCACCGCGGTTAATCCGGCTGCGAGTGCCGTCAGAGTCTTCTTCATGAGTTTCTCCGTGCGGGATGCTATTTGTTCTTCGCCTCCGAGCCGCGGACATGCTCCGCCCGCACCTACGGAACTTCAACCGCTAGCGTACGCTCAGCCTTATGGCAGAAGCGTTACGGGGGGATGAAGAAATTTACGCGGTCGTGCCCGATGAGTGAGCGCGCCGCGGCTTTAGCGGAGCCATTAGAAAGGGCCCGCGCTGCGCTAAGGCAACGCGGGCCCCTTTCGAGAAGCGAAACTAGGCCTGCAAGCGCCGGCGGCGCAGGAACGTCCCGAGCATCCCCAGACCAAACAGGCCGAAGGTCGCCGGCTCTGGCACGCCCGTGGTGCCGCCCCCGCCGCCGTTGCCGCCCCCACCGCCACCACTGGCGGTGCCGGCCGGTGCGAGGCCGGTGAACGTGGCGCTCACGCCGTCATCGGTCACCGTCACCGTCGGGTCGACCCATGAGCTCGCGTTCGTGAAGATCGCGACCGGGTTGGTCACATAGGCCGAGCCGACGCCCGGTACCGAGGTCAGTGTTGTGCCCAGTGTGCTGAAGCTCAGGGTACTGCCGGCGCCCGTGGTCCTGGAGGCAAACCCGGTCGCCGTGCCGCACACCGTGGCACTGGCGACGAAGGGGTTGCAGCCCTCCACCGAAGTCGTGAGCGTGCCCGCGCTGAGCGTGAAGCCCGGAAGCGATGCCGAGAGCGAAGCCGGATTGTTGGTGGTCGCGATCGCAAACGCGAAAGTCACACCGCTCGGATTCAGGCTCGTGGTCACGGCGTATTCGTCAAAACTGATCAGCACCGGGGTGGTGCCGATAAGGACCGTATCGGCCTGGATTCCGGTCGAGCCGAGCACCGTGAAGGTCGGTACCGGGCCCGTATAGGTGGGTATGGTGAGGTTGTTGTCGCCCGGGTTGACGGTTACGGGCTGCGACCACGCGCCCGCGGAAATCATCGCGGCCGCCACGCCCGCGGCGATCCCCGTGAGTATCTTCCCCTGGCTGACGTTCATTGGTTTCTCCGTGCGGTACGCATTGACCGCACCGTTGTTATTTGTTTGTTCAAATCGCCGGCGCACACGCTCAACGAGCGCCCGGGACGCTTAGGCTCGTGGATTAAGTTAAAGCTGCGAGCGATTCTGCGTCCCCGTACCCGCGTGCATGTTCCGTGCCGGGAATTGCGGTGTCAGCAATATCAGCCGCTTCGGCCGTCCACTGCCAAGAAATTAAAGCGTGCATGTAAAGAGCACCGACGCGCTCGTGTCAGTTGTATTGAATTGTTAGGTGTTGGTTCGGCGATGTTAGGTTCGTCAGTTTGGCCATCACCCAACACCAACGGCACGGTCAGCGCGCCTGCCGCCGTCGATTTTGCCGCAGCGCAGCGCGACGCGATCTACGAGTTTCCGCGCAGCGCAGGCAGGTAGTGATCGACCAACAGCGCGGCGAACAGCCACATGAGGTAGGTGACAGAGAAATGAAACACCCGCATGGGCAGCTCCGCGCGCGCGGACACCTTGAGCGCCAGTGCGTAGTAGAGGAAGCCGCCGTTGAGGCCGAGGGCGGCTGCCAGATACAACAGCCCGCTCATGCCCGTGACATACGGCAGGAGAGTCACCAGGGTGAGCAGTACCGTGTACAGGAGCACCTGCAGGCGCGTGTAGGCGAGCCCGTGCGTCACGGGCAGCATCGGAATGCCGGCGCGCGCGTACTCGTCGCGGCGCGCGATCGCGAGCGCCCAGAAGTGCGGCGGCGTCCAGATGAAGATGATGAGAAACAGGAGTAGCGCGTTCGGATCGACGCTGTTGGTGACCGCGGCCCAGCCGAGCACCGGCGGCGCCGCCCCGGCGGCGCCGCCGATGACGATGTTCTGCGAGGTCGCCCGCTTGAGCCACACGGTGTACACCACCGCGTAGCCGATGAGGGACAGGAAGGTGAGCGCTGCGGTCAGCAGGTTCACCAGAAAGGCGAGCAGCGCCATCGACAGCACCCCGAGGGCTGCGGCGAACGCGAGCGCGTTACGCTCGGTGAGGGCGCCGGTGGGCAGCGGCCGCGCGCGCGTGCGCGCCATCTGCTCATCGATACGCCGGTCGAGCACGTGATTGATGGTGGCCGCACAGGCCGCCGCGAGCGCGATGCCGAGGTTGCCCCAGACGAGCGCGGCGAGCGGCGGCAGCCCGGGACTGGCGAGCAGCGTCCCCACGATCGCCGTGAAGGTGATGAGCGCGACGACCTTCGGTTTGGTGAGCTCCAGGTAGCGCCGCCAAAGCGCGGGCGCGGCCGGTGCATAATGCGATGTCATCGCCACGGCTCGGAAAAAAGTTCACCGGTCGAAGAGAGATGCGCAGCCTACCAGATCAGGGCGGGCGGGAACGGCGACGCCAGCGGCGCGCAGTGGTCCAGACGGCAATTCAAAGGAGGCTCAAAGCGCAGCCATGAACTTCCCCGAAGACATCTTCACCGAACAGGATGCCGATCCGGACACCCTGGCGAATCTTGGGCCGCTGCGGCGCCTGGCGGGGATCTGGGAGAGCCGCACGGGGGTCGACGTCAACCCGAAGGCCGCCGGTC
>DATHLO010000300.1:0-6040 GCA_035488075.1 Steroidobacteraceae bacterium
ATTCCGAATGCCGCACACGCTCGATGCTCGACCGCGCAGCGCTGGGCGAATTCGCAGCAGTCACACGGTGCAACCTCGGTCAGGCGCGCGTCGGCGTGGTGCGTTGCATGGTTCGGCACGGGGCGCAGTGTACGCTTCCGCAGGCTGAGACGCCGGGCGAGTCAGGCGAAAAGCCCGGCGCAGTCGCGCCCGGGACCCTGGCAGCACGTGGTGTGAAGCCGAAGGAGCCGCCATACCTTAAGGCGGCGCGGTGGTCGTCGCTGTCCGCGACCAGCCTCCGCCCGTCTGCGGCTGGCCGACCCCGCCCAGGGCCTTGTAGATTGCCACTACGCGCAAGTTAACCGCGGTCTGGGCCTGCACCATTTCGTCCTCCGCCTCGAGCTGGGTGCGCTGTGCGTCGAGGAGCGTAAGGAAGTCCGCCACTCCGGCCCGATACTGCAGATCGGCAAGTTCCGCCGCATGTGCCGAAGCGCGCGCCTGTTCGCTCAGGCTCTTGAGCGCCGTCTGCTCCTTTGCGTAACCGGTAAAACTGTTTTCCGTTTCTTCCAGCGCCAGTAGCACCGTTTGTGTGTAAGCGGCGCTCGCCCCATCCAGCTCCGCCTGGCGCACCCGCAGCCGCGCACGCACCGACCCCATGTCGAATGCCGCCCAGGTCACCGTCGGCGTTACCGACCAAGCGCGCGCGTCATTGCCCCCGCTGGTGCTGAACAGCTGCCCGACATCGCCGGAGAGGAAACCGACGAAGCCACTGACGCTGACCCGCGGGAACAGATCCGCGGTAGCGACGCCGACCCGCGCCGAGGCCGCCGCCAGGCGCCGCTCGGCGGCCTGCACGTCCGGACGACGCCGCAGCAGTGCCGCGGTGTCGCCGATCGGCAAGGCCCGCGCATAGGGCTGGATCTCGACCGGGGCGAGTTCTGCATCGAGCGACCCCGGTCGCTCCCCCAGGAGCACCGCGAGCCGGTACATCGACTGCTGCTCCAGTGCCTCAAGTGGCGGTACCGTGGCTTCGGTGGCTTTCAGGCGCGCCCACGCCCGCTCGACGTCAAGCTCGTTCGCCCGACCGCCCGTGTAGCGCACGCGCGTCAGGCTCTCGGTCTGTGCCTGGCTGACGAGGTTGCGCCGTGCCACATCCAGGCGGGTTTGCGCACCGCGCAGTTCGAAGTAGTTGCGCGCGACCTCAGCGGCAACGCTTACCTCAGCGCCTCTGAGGTCCGCCTGCTGCTCGCCGAGATCGGCGCGGGCCGCCTGCACCGAGCGGCGCACATGACCGAAAAGATCAAGCTCCCACTGCGCATCAAAGCCCAACGTGTCGCTCTCCACCGGAATGCGTGCTGTGCCGAATCCAGGCTCCTGCGCCTTCCCCTTCGAATAGCCGGCGGTCAGCGGGAGGTGGGGCGCGAAGTCGTACTGTGCCTGCGTGAAGAGCGCGCGCGCCGCCTTGACACGCGTCACCGCTACCTGCAGGTCGAGGTTGGCGCCGAGCGCGCGTGTCACGAGGCGGTTGAGCTCCGGATCGGCAAACTCCTGCCACCACGCGGCCTCCGGGTCGCTGGCGCTGAACGCGGCGCCTTGCGCGTTGATTAGCTCTGCGGGCGGCACCTCCGGCGCGCGATAGTTCGGCCCGACCGCGCAGGCCGCCAGTGAGGCGGCGACCAGCGCGGTGAAGGCGGCGCGAGAACCCGAGCGCTTCATGCCGACACCTCGCCAGCCGGCGGCAGGACCGAAGCGGCAGGCGCGCGCGATGCGCCCCTGAGTCGCAGTCGCCGGACCAGCAGATAGAAGAGCGGCGTCAACAGGAGGCCGAAGAAGGTGACCCCCAGCATGCCGGAGAACACCGCCACACCCATGGCATGACGCATTTCGGCGCCCGCCCCTTCCGAGAGTACGAGCGGCACGACGCCCATGATGAAGGCGACCGAGGTCATGAGGATCGGCCGCAGGCGCAGGCGTGCCGCATCGAGCACCGCGCGCAGCGTGCGTTCGCCGCGCGCTTCGCGGTCGCGCGCGAACTCGACGATCAGGATCGCGTTCTTGCCCGCCAGTCCCACCAGTACGATGAGACCGATCTGCGTGAAGATATTGTTGTCACCGCCGGCAAGCTGCACGCCGGTGATGGCGGAGAAGAGCACCATCGGCATGATGAGGATCACTGCCAGCGGCAGCCGCAGGCTCTCGTACTGAGCAGCGAGCACCAGGAATACCAGGAGCACCACCAGCGGGAACACGATCACTGCCGTGTTGCCGGCAAGAATCTGCTGGTAGGTAAGCTCGGTCCACTCGAAGCTCATCCCGTTCGGCAGCTCGCTGCGTGCGAGCGCCTCCATCGCCGCCTGTGCCTGACCACTGCTGTACCCGAGGCCCGGGCCACCGTTGATTTCCGCGGTCGGGTAGCCGTTGTAATGCATGACACGATCGGGCCCCGAAGACGGTCGCACCGTCACGAAGGAGCCGAGTGGAATCATGTCACCGGCGGCATTGCGGGTCTTCAGACGCGCGATGTCCTCGGCGTCCATCCGGAAGCGCGGCTCGGCCTGTGCATTCACCTGATAGGTGCGGCCAAAGAGGTTGAAGTCATTGACGTACAACGAGCCGAGGTAGACCTGCATGGTGTCGAAGATGTCCGCAAGCGCCACGCCCTGAGACTTCGCCTTCTCGCGATCCACCTGGGCGTCCACCTGCGGCACGTTTACCTGGTAGCTGCTGAAGAGTCCCGCAAGCTGCGGCGTTTCGCGGCTCTTGGCGAGGAGATTGTCGGTCTGCCGCGCGAGCTCCTCGAAGCCGAGGCTGTTGCGATCCTCGACCTGCAGGCGAAAGCCGCCGATGGTGCCCAGTCCCTGCACCGGCGGCGGCGGAAACACGGCGATGAAGGCGTCCTGGATCTTGCCGTACTCGCCATTCAGCGCCTGGGCGATGGCGGGGGCGGACTGCGACTTCTGCCGGCGCTCCTCGAAAGGTTTGAGGGTCACGAAGACGATGCCCGAGCTTGGACTGTTGGTGAAGCCATTGATGTTGAGTCCGGGGAAGGCCACCGCGCTTTCCACACCCGGGTGTTTGAGGGCGAGATCTCCCATGCGCCGAATCACCTCCTCGGTGCGATCGAGCGTAGCGGCCGGCGGCAGCTGGGCAAACGCGACGAGGTACTGTTTGTCCTGGCTCGGCACGAAGCCGGTGGGCGTGCGGGCAAATCCCAGATAGGTGAGCCCGATGAGGCCGCCGTAGATCAGAAGCACGATGCCCCCGGCACGCAGCACGTGCCCCACGCCCTGCACGTAGCCATGCGAGGCGCGGGCAAAGAAGCGGTTGAAGGGGCGGAACAGCCAGCCCAGCGCCCCATTGAGCAAGCGCGTCAGCCGATCCGGCGGCGCGCCGTGCGCCTTGAGCAGCAACGCCGAGAGCGCCGGCGAGAGGGTAAGCGAGTTGAACGCGGAGATGACGGTACTGATGGCGATAGTGAGGGCAAACTGCTTATAGAACTCACCGGTGAGCCCGCTGATGAAGGCGGTGGGCACGAACACCGCGCACAGCACCAGGGCGGTGGCGACGATGGGGCCCGTGACCTCGCGCATCGCCTGGCGCGTGGCCTCGAGCGGCTTAAGACCCCGGGCGATATTGCGCTCGACGTTCTCCACCACAACGATCGCATCGTCAACGACAATACCGATCGCCAGCACCAAACCAAACAGCGACAGCGCGTTCAGCGAGAAGCCAAACAGGCGCATTACCGCAAAGGTACCGATGTGCGATACGGGGACGGCAATGAGCGGAATGACGGAGGCCCGCCAGGTCTGCAGGAAGAGGATGACCACCACGACGACCAGCAGCGTCGCCTCGAGCAGAGTGTGCACCACCGCACGGATCGAGCCACGCACGAACACGGTCGGGTCATAGACGATGCGGTAGTCGACCCCGGGCGGAAAGTCGCGCTTCAGCTCCTGCATCTTGGCGCGCACGCTCTTCGACACCTGGATCGCGTTGCTGCCGGGGCGCTGGAAGATCGGAATCGCGGCGGCGGGCTTGTTGTCGAGCAACGCCCGCAGCGCGTAGGAATCAGATCCCAGCTCGACGCGCGCCACATCGCGCAGGCGGGTCACCTGGCCGAGCTCGCCGGTCTTAATGACGATGCTGCGGAAGTCCTCCTCGCTGTTCAAGCGTCCCTTGGTGTTGATGGCGACTTGGAAGTTTGGCCCGCCCGCTCCGGCCGAGGCGACAGAGGATGGCGCACCGAGCTGTCCGGCGGCCACGTCGATGTTCTGTTCACGCAGCGCTCGAACCACATCACTCGCGGTAAGGCCCCGGCTCGCGACTTTCTCCGGGTCGAGCCAGACACGCATCGAGTAGTTGCCGGCGCCAAAGACCCGGGCATCCCCGACACCTGGCAGGCGCGCCAGCTCGTCCTTGACCCTCAAGATCGCGTAGTTGGCGAGGTAGAGGGTGTCATAACGGTTATCAGGGGAGACCAGATGCACGACCATCGTCAGATCGGGCGAGGCCTTCTCGGTCGTGATGCCCAGGCGCTGCACGACGTCGGGCAGTTTCGGCAGCGCCTGCGCCACGCGGTTCTGCACCTGCACCTGCGCCTTGTCGACATCGGTGCCGAGCGCAAAGGTCACGGTGAGAGTCATGGCGCCGTCCGTGGTCGCCTGCGAGGACTGGTAGAGCATGCCTTCGACGCCATTGATCGACTGCTCGAGCGGGCTTGCCACCGTCTCGGCGATCACCTTCGGGTTCGCCCCGGGGTAGGCCGCGCGCACCACAACCGTCGGCGGCACCACCTCCGGGTACTCGGTGATCGGCAGCGTGGGCAGCGCGAGGAGCCCCGCAAGAAATATCAGCGCCGACAGTACGCCTGCGAATATCGGCCGGGAGATGAAGAACTGGGAGAGTTTCATACGCAACTCGTTTCAATCGAAGTGTTTATCCAGCGCGTGCGACGACCGCGTTGCTTACCGGTTTGGGCGCGGGTGGTGGCGGCGCCTTCACCGGCGCGGCCGGTGTGCCGATCTGGCGCAAGCCGACGCGGTTGGCGTCCATGGGCACGTGCGAGGCGGCGACCGTCTGACCCGGCCGCACGCGCTGCAGGCCGTTGACGACCACCGTGTCTCCCGCACGCAGCCCCTGGCGGATGACGCGCAACCCATCGACATCCGGGCCCACTTCGACGAAGCGCTGCTCGATGCGGTTGTCGGCGCTCACGGTGAGCACAAACTGGCGTCCGAGATCGGTGCCGATGGCACGTTCTTCAATGAGCACGGTGTCCGCCTCCGTGCCACCGACCAGGCGGATGCGGGCGAAGAGCCCCGGGGTGAAGCGGCCGTCGGGGTTCGCGAACACCGCGCGCGCACGAATCGTTCCGGTGGCCGGGTCGACGCGGTTGTCGACGAAATTCAAGGAACCTTGGTGCGGGTACCCCTCCTCGTCCACCAGACCCATGAATACGCCCGCCGCGGCGGCGTGGCTTGCGTCGGTGCCCCTGGGCGCGGCGTTCAGTTGCCGGTAGCGCAGATAAGTCGCCTCGTCGGCGTCAAAGTACGCGTACACCGGATCATCGGACACGACCGTGGTGAGCACGCTTGCGCTGGTGACCAGATTACCGGAGGTAATGAGGGCGCGCGAAACGTGGCCGTCGATCGGCGCGCGCACCTCGGTGAATTCACGGTTGAGGCGTGCGCCGGCCAGTGAACTGCTGACGGAGTCCAGGGACCCCTTGGCAGAGGTCTCCGCGGCGGCGAGCCGCTCGTATTCCTCGCGGGAGATCGCGTGCGCGGCGATGAGCCCCTCCGCGCGGGCGTGGTTGGCGCGCGCCAGTTCATGTTCCGCGGCCGCGCGCGTGCGTTCGGCGCTCAGACGATCCACTTCATCCTGCCACGGGCGTGGATCGATCTGAAACAGCAGATCACCCTTCCTGACGCGCGCCCCGTCGATGAAGGTGACGCGATCCACGAAGCCGCTGACCCGCGGCCGCACTTCCACAGTGTCGACCGCCTGAAGCCGCCCGGAGAACTCCTGCCATTCGCGCAGGGGTTTGTGAATCACTTCG
>DATHLO010000301.1:0-9801 GCA_035488075.1 Steroidobacteraceae bacterium
CGGAGAGCAAATGCCCGAGCAGCCGTGCGAATGCGAGCGTACAGCTGCGTTCGTGCTCGTCGCTCATGGAAAAAACCCGATCGCCCGCCCGCAGCTCGTAACCGGCCTCGTCCGTGCCCGGCTCATCCGCGGGCGCCTCGATGCCCATGACCACACGGTCCTGGCCGGGCAGGAGCCGATCGGCGCGCACCCAGCGGCCGTCCTCGCAGAGGATTTCGTGGTCGGGCGTGCAGGTGAGGCTGCGCCCGTCCTGCAGAATGAGCGTGACGCAATCGCGCTCGCCCTGAATCATCATTTCGCTCTGAACTGCCGTGGCGAGGCGACGCTCGGCGTTTGGAGCGAACAGCCGCTCCCCGCCGTCGCGGGGCATCTGCTCGATGCGGCGCGTCATGCCGTTGGCGAGCAGCACGCGCGTCCCTTCGGCGATGCAGGTTGTGCAGCCGTAGCCTACGAGGTCAAAGCCGACCGTAGCCAGATCTTCGAGCACACCCGCCTTGGTGAAGTAGTCGGTGACCACGCGCGACCCGGGCGCCAGGCTGCTCTTCACCCAGGGTTTGGCCTTCAGGCCGCGCGCCCGTGCCTTGCGAGCGAGCAGGCCCGCGCCCAGCATGACCGAGGGGTTGGAGGTGTTGGTGCAGCTCGTGATGGCCGCGATCAGTACCGCGCCGTCGGTGAGTTCGAAGCGCTGTCCGTCGAGTGTGACGGGGGCCGTGCCGCGCGCGCTTGTGCCGCGCGTGGCCCGCTCGTCGGCGGCCTTCTTGGCGTTCGTCTGGTAGACGTTCTTCGCCGTCTTCAAAGGCACGCGGTCTTGGGGGCGGCGCGGACCGGCGAGACTCGGCTCGACTTTACCCAGATCCAGCTCCACTTCATCCGTGTAGCGGGCGTGGGGCGCGCCGTGGTGGCGCCACATGCCCTGCGCCTTGGCGTAGGTGCTGACCAGCTCGATACGCTCACGTGCCCGACCCGAAAGTTCGAGGTAACGCAGCGTCTCTCCATCGATCGGGAAGAGCCCACAGGTGCTGCCGTACTCGGGGGCCATGTTCGCGATGGTGGCCCGATCGGCGAGCGGCAAGTTGCCAAGTCCGTCGCCGAAGAACTCGACGAACTTGTCGACGACGCCCTTCTTGCGCAGCATTTCGGTCACCGTAAGCACCAGATCGGTCGCGGTTGCGCCGGTCGGGAGTTTGCCCTCGAGCCGAAAACCAATGACCTGCGGAATGAGCATCGTCACCGGCTGCCCGAGCATGGCCGCTTCCGCCTCGATGCCCCCCACACCCCAGCCGAGCACGCCGAGGCCGTTGATCATGGTGGTATGCGAGTCCGTGCCGACGAGCGTGTCAGGATAAGCGCGCCGGATTCCGTTCGACTCCGTATCGAACACCACGCGGGCGAGATACTCGAGGTTGACCTGGTGGACGATACCGGTATTGGGCGGCACCACCAACAGGTTGCGGAACGCTGTCTGGCCCCAGCGCAGGAACGCATAGCGCTCCTTGTTGCGCGAGAATTCGATCGCGGTGTTGGCCGCGAGCGCGCCCGCAAATCCGTACTCATCGACCTGCACCGAGTGATCGATCACGAGCTCGGCGGGATTTAGCGGGTTGACGCGCTCGGGATCTCCGCCGAGTCGCACGATGGCCTCGCGCATCGCCGCCAGATCCACGACGCAGGGGACGCCGGTGAAGTCCTGCAGGATGACACGCGCGGGCGTGAAGGCGATCTCGTGCGCCGGCGTGGCGGCGGGGTCCCATTCCAGAAGTGCCTCGATGTCCGCGCGCGTGACGCTCACGCCGTCCTCAAAGCGCAGCAGGTTCTCCAGCAGCACTTTGAGCGAGTAGGGCAGGCGCGCGAGTTTGTCCTGCGGCAGCGCAGCGAGGCTCCAGATCTCGTAGGAGCGATTCGCGGCTGTCAGTGTGGAGCGCGCCCGGAAACTGTTCGTCATGCGTATCTCCGCCATGAGCCGCCAATTATATCGGGCGTCTCCTGCGGCTGCCGCCTTAAGCGTCAGGCGGCAGCCGAACGCAGCGCCGCGCGGCTGACGCTCTCGATCACCGCGCCGCCGAGGCAGCGCTCGGCCTCGTAGGCCACGACGTACTGGCCGGGCGTGACTGCGCGCTGCGGGTGAGCAAACAGGACGCGCAGCGTGCCGTCCACGCGTGGTTCCAGATGCGCCGGCTGATCCGCCTGGCGGTAGCGCAGCTTCACGCCCGCCTCAAACGCTGCGCCCCGCAGCGGTGCCAGCCAGTGCCAGCGGCCACTTTCCAGGCCGGTACTGAAGAGCTGCGGATGATCATGGCCCTGCACGACCAGCAAGGCGTTGTGTGCGGCATCCTTGGCTGCCACGTACCAGGGCTCTTCGGCGCGGCCCTGGCGGCCGCCGATGTTAAGACCGGTGCGCTGGCCGAGGGTGTAAAAGGCCAGTCCCTCGTGCGTGCCTAACTGCTCGCCGTCGAGCGCTTCGATCGCCCCGGGCGTCTGAGCGAGATAGCGCGCCAGAAAGTCGCGAAATGGCCGCTCGCCGATGAAGCAGATGCCAGTGCTGTCAGGCTTGTCGAACACCGGCAGCCCCGCACGCCGGGCGCGCTCGCGCACCCACGGCTTGTCCAGCTCACCGAGCGGCATGAGCGTGCGCGCGAGCTCTTCGCGTGGCACCGCGGTGAGAAAATAGCTCTGATCCTTGGCGAGGTCGCGCGCGCGAAAGAGGCCGACGCCGTCCGGGGTCTCGACCAGGCGCGCATAGTGCCCGGTCGCGAAATGGCTCGCGCCCAGGCGTCGCGCCCACTGCAGGCCCACGCCGAACTTGATCTCCCGGTTGCACAGGACGTCGGGGTTGGGGGTGCGGCCGACCTCATGCTCGCGCAGGAAGTGGGCGAATACGCGCTCGCGATATTCGCGCGCAAAGCTTGCCCGATGCAGCGGGATCGCAAGCTCGGCGGCGACTGCGCGGGCATCCTGGTAGTCCTGGGCGGCGGTGCAATAGGCATCGTCGTCCTCTTCCCAGTTGCTCATGAAGAGCGCCTGCACGTCCCAGCCGGCCTCCTTCAGCAGCAGCGCTGCGACCGCGGAGTCCACGCCGCCAGAGAGGCCGACGATGACACGCGCGCCGGGGGAGGGAATGGGGAGCTTCGGATCGGCCACGGGTCAATATTAGCGCAGCGCGGGGCGGCGCCACGCGCTCACAGACGCGCGGTGGGGGTGACGCCGGCGGCGCTCTCCAGATCCAGTTGCGCCACGCTCGCAAGACTGCCGCGCTCGGGCGCGAAGTAATCCTCCACACAGCGCAACACCAGCGGACTGCGCAGCCGGTCGACGTGCGCCTTCAGTTCGCTCTGCGACAGCCAGTGGGTGCGTACGATGCCGCGGTCGAGCCGCTGGGTCGCGTCGTGGTCGCGGACCGTGCCGGTGAAGGCGAAACGCAAGGTGGCGCGCCGCGCCGTCGGCCGGCGCCACAGGTATACCCCGAGCAGTTCCTGGGGTTCGAAGTGCCAGGCGGTCTCCTCACGTACCTCGCGCACGACGGCCGCAAGCAGCGACTCGCCGCGCTCGACGTGGCCGGCGGGCTGATTGAACACGAGGCGCTGATTGATGCGCTCTTCGACGAAGAGGAAACGGCCGGCGGTATGGGTGACGGCTGCTACGGTGATATCCGGTGTGCGCGGCATGCGGCAGATTGTAACCGCCCGCGCCTGCTCGGATGGAGCTCGATCAGCCGCGACGGGCGGCGCGCAGGCCGTGCTCGGCTGCGCTGGCGTTCCACACCTGATCGAACTCCTGCAGATACAAACGCGCGGCGACTGGATTGTTGATGTCGGCGACACCGTCCCAGGTATCGGCACGCATGCGATACACGATCGCCCGGTCGTCGGCGATCAGATAGGTCGAGGCGCGCTGCGGCGCCTGGGCGGCAACGTAGCGGATGTCGATGCAGCTGGACAGGCGCCGACCCATGGCGACGAAGCGGTTGCTGTCGCGCATGACGCGGCTGGGCTCGGCGAGCAGCACGCGCACCTTAGCGAAGCTGCGCGTCAGCACGAAGTGCTTGACGACCTCGAGGAAGGCGCTCTGGTCGTAGAGGTCCGGTTCCAGATCGGGGGTGTAGATGGAAATCAGGCGCTGGGCGGTGGCGGCAACCTCATTGACGGCCGCGCGCACTTCGGCAAGGGAGGTCAACACGGCGAGCGTTTCCCCTCGCTGGCGGTTGAGGCCGGTGCCATTGCTGGCGACCGAATCGGACGCATAACGTGCATTGGCGAGTTGCGCCAGTGCACTGTTGATGTCGATTTCCCCGGTAATTGCCACGCCTGGGCGCCCCGCTTTGCCTGCACGAAAGGCAGGCTGCGGAGGATCTTAGTGAGGAAACTTAAGAGATCAGTGCGGCACGGTTCACGTTTTGGGGCCCCCTGCGGGGGGCAGTAAGTCAAAAGCGCGGCGCAGTTCGCACTTCCGGCACGGCTGGCCGGGGAACCGGAGGGCCCGGGGAGGCGGATGCGCAAGCGGGGCAGGGGCGGCTTTGGGGGGGCCGC
Organism: Steroidobacteraceae bacterium; assembly: GCA_035488075.1. Classification (GTDB taxonomy): domain Bacteria; phylum Pseudomonadota; class Gammaproteobacteria; order Steroidobacterales; family Steroidobacteraceae; genus 13-2-20CM-66-19. Next base: position 4,524 of record DATHLO010000301.1, read on the forward strand.
GGCCTTCAGATCTCGCGCGCCAGCTGCGCGGCAAGGCCGGTGTACTGGGCCGGCGTGAGTGCGCGCAGGCGCGCCTTCTCGTGCGCCGCGAGCGGCAGGGTGTCGATGAAGGCTGCGAGCGTTGGACCATCGATCGCACGGCCGCGCGTGAACGCCTTCAGCTGCTCGTAGCCCTCGGCCACACCGGCCGCGCGCAACACCGTCTGCACCGCCTCTCCCAACACTTCCCAAGCCGCCTCCAAATCCTGGGCCATGCGGGCCGGATCGGCCTCGATCTTCGCCAGGCCGCGCCCGAGGGCACTCCAGGCGATCAGCGTGTGCCCGAGGGCGACGCCGAGGTTGCGCAACACCGTTGAGTCGGTGAGATCGCGCTGCCAGCGCGAGATCGGCAGCTTGTCGGAGAAATGTCGCAGCAGCGCATTGGCGAGCCCGCAGTTACCTTCCGCGTTCTCGAAATCGATCGGATTCACCTTGTGCGGCATGGTGGAGGAGCCGACTTCGCCCGCCACGGCGCGCTGGCGCAGGTACCCGAGGGAGATGTAGCCCCACACATCGCGGCACAGACCCGTGAGGATGACGTTGACGGCGCCGAGCGCATCGCAGTATTCGGCGATCCAGTCATGCGGCTCGATTTGCGTCGTCCAGGGGTTGTATTCGAGGGACAGCGAGGTGACGAAGCCGGCGGCGATCTGCGGCCAGTCAAGCGTGGGCAGCGCGGCTGCGTGGGCGTTGAAATTACCCACCGCGCCGTTCCACTTGCCGAGGATGCTCACCGCAGCGAAGCGGCGCTGCGCGCGCTTGAGGCGTGCCGCGAAATTCGCACACTCCTTTCCCAGGGTGGTCGGGCTCGCCGGCTGGCCGTGGGTGCGCGCCGGCATCGCGGTGTCGGCGTAGCGGTGTGCGAGCTGCGTTAGTTCACCGATGCGCGCACTCAAGGTGGCCTGCAGCGTTGTGCGTGCCGCCGCGAGCAGCCGCGCGTAACTGAGGTTATTGAGGTCCTCGGAGGTGCAGCCAAAGTGCACCAGCTCGAGCGTCGCCGCCGAGGCGCCTGCGCCCTTCAGCTGATCGCGCACGTAATATTCCACGGCCTTGACGTCGTGGTTGATGCGCGCCTCGATCGCCTTAACCGCCGCCGGCGCACCGGCATCCGGCGCGCGTGCGAGAGCTGCGGCGCGCTCGCGCACCCCGGGCGAGAGCTGCGCGCCGGGCAGCTGCGGGGCTGCCGCTGCCAGGTGCAGCAGCCACTTCGCCTCGATGCGGATGCGCTCGCGGATCAGCCCTGCTTCCGAGAGCAGCTCGCGCAGCGGCGCGGTGGTCGCCTGATAGCGGCCGTCAACGGGGGAGAGCGCATCCAGCGCGGCGAGGGGCTCGTTCGGGGACCCAGACATGCGTTGCGCAGGCCCTTGAGGTGCTAGGATTTGCATCATAACGCATACGGTCGTTCGGCCGGGCGCCACTGCCGCGGAGTGCATGCATGACGAGTTCCTTGCGGGTCGAGCACGACAGCATGGGCGAGCTGAAGGTGCCCGCCGATGCGCTCTGGGGCGCGCAGACCCAGCGCGCCGTGGACAACTTCCCGATCAGCGGACTTAAGCTGCCGCGCGCGTTCATCCGCGCGCTCGCTCTGGTGAAGCAGGCCGCCGCGCGCGCCAATACGCAGCTGCAGCTCCTCGACGCGAAGGTATCGCAGGCCATCCAGAGCGCCGCGGCGGAGGTGGCCGCCGGCGACCACGACCGGCACTTTCCGATCGACGTGTTTCAGACCGGCTCGGGCACCAGCACCAACATGAATGCTAACGAGGTCATTGCTGCGCTCGCCAGCCGCCGTCTCGGGGAGCCGGTGCATCCGAACGATCAGGTGAACATGGGGCAGAGCAGCAACGATGCCATTCCGACCGCCCTGCACGTGAGTGCGGTACTCGTGCTGCGCGGCACGCTCGTACCGGCGCTCGAGCACCTGCGCGATGTGCTGCGGGCGAAGGAAGAGGAAGTGGCCGGCATCGTCAAGACCGGGCGCACGCACCTGATGGACGCCATGCCGGTGACGCTCTCGCAGGAGCTCTCCGGCTGGTGCACGCAGATTGAGAATGGGCTCGCGCGATTAAAGTCCGTCGAGCCGCGCCTGCTCGAGCTCGCGCAGGGTGGTACGGCGGTGGGCACCGGGATCAATGCCCATCCGCAGTTCGGGCGGCGCTTCTGTGCCGAACTGAGCGCCATCACCGGGCTGCCCTTCAGCCCGGCGCGCAACTACTTCGAGGCGATGTCTGCGCAGGACACCGCGGTGGAGCTGTCCGGGCAGCTGAAGGTGGTCGCGGTGAGCCTGATGAAGATCGCGAACGATCTGCGCTGGATGAACAGCGGGCCGCTGGCCGGGTTGGGCGAGATCGCGCTGCCGGCGCTGCAGCCCGGCAGCAGCATCATGCCCGGCAAGGTCAATCCCGTCATTCCCGAAGCGGTCACCATGGTGGTCGCCCAGGTGATCGGTAACGATGCAACCATCACGCTTGCGGGCGCCTCGGGCAACTTCCAGCTGAACGTCATGCTGCCGCTGATCGCTTATAACCTGCTGCAGAGTATCGAGATCCTGGGCAACGCCGCGCGCGCGCTCGCGGATCGCGCCATCCGCGGTTTTACGGTCAACAAGGCGCGCCTCGCCGAAGCCCTCGACCGCAATCCCATCCTGGTCACCGCCCTCAATCCGGTGATCGGTTACGAGAAGGGCGCCGCGATCGCCAAGAAGGCCTACGCGGAGGGCCGGCCGATACTCGAGGTGGCGCAGAAGATGACCGACCTGAAGGCCGAGGAGCTGGCGAAGCTGCTGGACCCGGCCGAGCTGACGCGGGGGGGCATCAAGGGCGGCAGCAGCGGCGGGGGCTGAGCGGCTTGCCCTCCGAGGACCAGGGTAGCCAGCAGGCCACCGGTGCACGCGATTGGGGCGCGATCATCCGTGCGCGTCTGGCCGGCACGGCGCCTGATCACAACATCGAGGCGTGGCGCGTGCCGGGCTTGTCCGCCGCCAACAGCCAGAAATACCGCCAGTACTTTCCCGCCAACCCGCTGCCCGCGGCGGTGCTCGTGCCGCTGGTGCAGCGTCTGAAGCTGACGGTGCTGCTCACCCAGCGCGCCACGCAGCTGCGCAATCACGCCGGACAGATCAGCTTTCCCGGCGGCCGCATCGAGCCCACCGATTCAGATCCTAAGGCCGCAGCGCTGCGCGAGGCGCATGAGGAGATTGGCCTGGATGCAAGCTTCGTGTCGGTGGTCGGCTATCTGCCGGATCACATCGTGATGACCGGCTTTCGCGTGACACCGGTGGTCGGGTTCGTGCGCGAGGGATTTGAACTGCTGCTGCAATCAAAGGAAGTCGAGGATACCTTCGAGGTGCCACTGGATTTTGTCTTCGATCCGGCCAATCACCGGCTGCGTCCGAGGCGTTCGGGCTTTACCGGCGAGGAGGTGGAGTTCTGCGACATCCCTTACGGGGAGCGCAACATCTGGGGTGCGACCGCGGGCATGCTGCTGACGCTTTACCATCTGTGCGCAGGAGATCAGGCGCGATGAGTGAGGCCGGAGAGGCGCTCGAGCGGCTACGCGCGCTGATGGCGCGTCTGCGCGACCCCGAGCGCGGCTGTCCCTGGGACCTGCAGCAAACCTTCCAGAGCATCGCGCCCTATACGATCGAGGAAGCCTACGAGGTCGCCGACGCCATCGCGCGTAACGATCGGGAGCACCTGCGCGATGAGCTCGGGGATCTGCTCTTTCAGGTGGTCTTCCATGCGCGTATGGCCGAGGAGCGCGGCTGGTTCGATTTCACCGCCGTGGCGCAGGGCATCCACGAGAAACTGACACGCCGCCACCCGCACATATTTGCCGGCGCGCAGCTGGCCGCCGAGGACCTGGTGCGGGTCTGGGAGGAGCAGAAGGCGCAGGAGCGCGCGCAGGCGGCGGCCCACACCGGGCGGCCCGCAGGCGGCACGCTCGCGGGCGTGCCACAGGCCCTGCCGGCCCTCACCCGGGCGGCCAAACTCGGGCGGCGGGCGGCGCGGGTCGGCTTTGATTGGCCGGATGCGCAGCAGGTGCGCTCCAAGGTGCTCGAAGAGTTGCATGAGCTCGATGCGGCGGTCGCGGACTCGAGCGCCGCTGCAGCACCTGCGAGCGCGGTAGCGGAGGAGCTCGGGGATGCGTTTTTTTCGCTCGTTAACTTGAGCCGCCATCTGCAGGTGGATCCTGAGGAAGCCTTGCGCGCGGCGAACGCGAAATTCGAGCGACGCTTCGAGCGCATGGAGAGCCTGGCGCGTGCGCGCGCCCTGGAGCTCAAATCCCTGTCCGCCGCGCAGTGGGACGCGCTGTGGCGTGAGGCGAAACTGAACGGCACCTGAAGGGACGGCCGTCCGGCGGGAGGGTCGCAACCTAACACGCGAATGCGCTACGCTTGAATGCGCGATGAACACGTGGCGGACTGCGCTGACTCTTCTGTGGCTGTCCTCGGCCGCTGCGGGCGGCGTGCGCGCCGCGAGCCCACCGCCCGCCGCGCACAACGAGGCCACGCACGAGGTGTCCATGGAACAGGCCGTGAAGCTGGTGGAGCGGCAGTATCACGCGCGCGTGGTGAAGGCTGCGACGCAGAAAAGCGGCGCCCAGGTGATTTACGCCTTAAGGCTGCTGGACGATTCGGGCAAGGTCTGGACCGTGCACGTCGACGCCGCGAGCGGCGCGGTGCAGTAGACGCACATGCGCGTCCTGGTGGTCGAAGATGAAGCCGCGCTGCGCGAGTCGCTCAAGCTGCGCCTCACCGAGGCGGGCTTCACGGTCGATGTCGCCCGTGATGGCGATGAGGGCCTGTTTGCCGGACTCGAACACCCACTCGACGTCGCTATCGTGGACCTCGGGCTCCCGGGTCTGCCGGGACTCGAACTCATCCGCCGCCTGCGGACGGCGCGCAAGACCTATCCCATTCTCATTCTGACCGCGCGCGACAACTGGCAGGACAAGGTCGAGGGCCTGCAGGCGGGGGCCGATGATTACGTCGACAAGCGCTTTCATTTCGAGGAAGTGCTGGCGCGGGTGCAGGCACTGCTGCGGCGCGCCGGTGGCTGGGCGAGCCCGCAGCTTGAGTGCGGCGTGGTGGTGCTCGACACCCGCGCGCAGACCGTGCAGGTGCGCGGCGCGCCTGTGGAACTCACCTCCTTTGAGTACCGCATCCTTGAGCATCTGATGCTGCGCGCCGGGGAGGTGGTCTCCAAGGCGGAACTCACCGAGCGGCTCTACGATCAGGACT
>DATHLO010000302.1:0-5838 GCA_035488075.1 Steroidobacteraceae bacterium
CTCCTGGACGGTACGGAATTCGACAGCAGCTACAAGCGCGGCGAGCCGGCGAAGTTCCCGCTGAATCACGTGATCCCCGGCTGGTCCGAGGGGGTGGGACTTATGAAGCCCGGCGCGAAGTACGAGTTGTTCGTGCCGCCGCAGCTGGCGTATGACCTGCGTCCGCCGCCGCGTTCGCCCATTCCGCCCGGATCGATGCTGGTGTTCGAGGTGGAGCTGCTGAGCGCCAAGGCTACCCCGGCCGCCCCGCCGCCCGCGGCCCTGGCGCCCAAGCCCGCGCCCGCCCCCGCGCCCGGGAAGTAAACGCGCGCGCGGGCCGTGAGGGCCCGCGCGTCCCTTCAGCTCTCGGCGTTAGCGCCGGGATTGAAGCGCATGGGTTTGGTGACCCCGAGGCGCGTGAGTTCGCGCAGCAGACTGTCGGCGAGTTCCTGCGCGGTGCCACGTTCAAAGAGTGGGGCATCGCTCCAGTCGTACGCCCAGGGGTGCTTGCTGCGCAGCTCTTCGGGTTCATCCAGGTAACGCGGGATGACGTGAGCGTGCAGCGCCGGGTCCTGGTTGCCGAAGATGGCGTAGTTGATGCGCGCAGCCCCGGTCACTTTCAGCAGCGCATCGCCGAGGCGCGACATGTCCGAGAGAAACGCGATGCGCTCGCGCGCCCCGAGCGCGTTCAGGTTCGGCACCACCGGATCCGGCAGCAGCAGGGCGTAGCCGCGCACGATCTGGCGCTCGCCAAACACCGCCCAGCCGCTGAATAAGCGCGCGATGACCCGCGGGTCGCGCCCCTCACGGGCCGCGATCACCTGGGCATGGATGGCGGTCAGCGGCTCCGCTGCGACTTCGTTCTTCATGACGATCCTGGCGAACGGAACACGAAATATACCGCACCCATGATACACAGCGCCGCCCACAGGTAATCGAGCTTGAAGGGCTTGCCCATGTAGAACATCGCGAACGGCACGAACACGCTGAGGGTGATCACCTCCTGCAGGATCTTCAGCTGCGCCAGCGACAGCTGCGTGTAACCGATGCGGTTGGCGGGCACCTGCAGCAGGTACTCGAAAAAGGCGATGCCCCAGCTGAGGATGGCCGCCACGTACCAGGGCTTGCCGGCCAGGTTCTTCAGGTGCGCGTACCAGGCGAACGTCATGAAGACGTTCGAGCCGATCAACAGCAGGCTGGTATAGGCCAGAGTACTCACCGGCAACTCTCCCGGAAACGCCTAACACTCCACCCCAAGGTCCCGCAGTGCACGGCGCGTGCCGCCCAGCTGCGCGTGCACGATCCCGTGCCAGCCGCGCGCGCGTGCGGCGGCGATGTTGTCCGCGTGATCATCGATGAACACCGTGGCCGCCGGTGTCAGCCCAAAGCGCCTTTCGGCCTCGGCGTAGATCCCCTCGTGCGGCTTCATGACCCCCGCCAGATACGAGGGCAGCGCGCCGTGGCCGATCGTGTGCAGGCGGTATTCGCGCGACACGTGCGCCCAGTGCAGATCGCCGATGTTCGAGAGCAGGTACACGCGGTAGCGCGCACTCAGGCGGTGCGCCAGGTCGACCATCGGCGGCTCGATCTCGAACATGTCGAGCCACTTGGCGCGCACCTCGCTCAAGGCGACCGGCGTGCTGGTCAGCGCCGAGAGCTGCTCGAGCAGCTCCTGTCCGGGCAGCCGCCCGCACTCGTGCTCGGCGAGCCCGATGCGCCCGAGCACGGCGGCCGGATCATGGGTTGGCGCACCGTTGGCGGCGAGGAACTCCACGATCGGCCGGTAGTTCAGCCGTAGCAACACCCGGCCGATGTCAAAGACGATCGCCTCGATGTTCGCCTGCGCCATGGGCTAGAGCGCGGTGACGCTGCCGGCGTCCCCGGGGTGGGTGTTGACCGCCACGACCGTGGCCCTGGGGAAGAAGTTGAACTCGGTGGCGCTCGCCCAGGTGTAAGCGCCCATGGCGCGCCCGACGAGCAGATCGCCCACCTTCAGCTTCGGCAGCATCAGGTTCTCGGCGATCACGTCGATGCTGTCGCAGGTGGGCCCGGCGAGCACCGCCGGCAGCTGCTCGGCGCTCGCGCGCAGTGGTTCGACCGGATAGCGCGCATGGTCGAACAGTTGCCCGCTGTAGGAGCCGTACAGCCCGTCATCGAGGTAGTACCACCAGTGGCCCTCGCGCTGCGCGCGCCCCATGACGGATGCGACGCCGATGGCCGCCGGTCCCACGATGTAACGCCCGGGCTCGGCGATCACGCGCACGCGGCGCGCCAGCTGCGCAAGAGCCGCCCGCAGCGGCGCGCAGAAGCGGCCGATGTCCTGCACCGGCTGCGCGTAATCGATGGGAAAGCCCCCGCCGATGTCGAGCAGGTCGAAGGCGCCGAGCTTCTCGCGGCGCGCCGCGCGCATCAGTTGCGCACAGGCGTTCACCGCCTCGACGTGCTTGGTGGCATCCACGGTCTGCGAGCCGACATGAAAGGACAGGCCGCGCACGCTGATGCCCAGATCCGCCGCGAGGCGCGCCAGCTCGAGCAGCTGCTCCGGATCGCAGCCGAACTTGCGCGACAGGTCGCACACCGCCCCGGGCGCGCGGAACGAGACGCGCAGCAGAAGCTGCGCCACCCCGCTCAGGCGCGCGAACTTGCGCACCTCGTCGGGGTTGTCGGCGACGAAGGTGCGCACCCCGTACGCGAGCGCGTTGGCGATGTCCGCCGGGCGCTTGATGGGGTGGGTATGGATGCAGCGCTCCGGGGCGACGCCCAGGCGCTGCACCAACTGCACTTCCCCGGTCGTGGCCAGATCGAGGAAGCCGCCTTCGGCGAGCACCGTCTGCACCACCGCCGGGTGCGGCAGGGGCTTGAGCGCGTAGTGCAACTGCACGTGCGGCAGCGCTTTGCTGAGCTTGCGGAACTGCAGGCGCACGCGTTCGCAGTCGAGGATGAGGAGCGGGGAGCCAAATTCGCCCACCAGGCGGCGGATTTCCGCAGGGCGGAAAGGATCGATGAATCGCGGGCGGCGCACCGAGGGGTAGTTTACGGCAGCACGGCCATGGTGCCGGTGGTGCCGTCATCGCTTTCGGCGATGTTGGTCGCGGCCCGCAGCAGGCGGTCGCGCACCGCCGCCCAGCCCTCCGCGTCGGGCACGTCCTGCACGAGGATGCGCTGGCAGCCGGCCTTGTCGAGCGTGCGCAGGTTCGTGTACAGGTCCCGCGCGTAGCTCTCGGGACGGCGCCCGGCGTTGATCCAGGTCACGTACTTATGCGAGCGCAGCGGCAGGCGCTGCGCCAGCACCGCCACGCGCCGGCCGCCGCTCGAGGCGGCATCCGCCTGCGCGTCGATCTCGCCGGCGGGCACGATGGTGAGCGCTGTGGCGGGTGCGTAATGCGTGGCCGTACCGCCCGGAACGCGCGGCGAGTCCGCCCCCGGGCCGATGAACAGCTCCCCCACCACCTCGCGCAACTGCGCCGCGGTGACACTGCCCGGGCGCAAGAGGCGCACGCGTTCGCCCTCGAAGGATACGATCGTCGACTCCAGGCCGATGTGACACTCCCCGCCATCGAGGATCACGCGCACCGATTCACCGAGTTCCTCACGCACGTGCTCGGCGCGCGTGGGCGAGAGGCGCCCGTAGCGATTCGCCGAGGGCGCGGCGATGCCGCCACCGAAGGCGGTCAGCAGCTGCTGCGCCATCGGGTGTGCGGGCACGCGGATCGCGATGGTGTCCTGGCCACCGGTGATCAGCTCGTGCACGTGCGGCGCGCGCGGCATGACGAGCGTGAGCGGCCCGGGCCAGAAGCTCTCCGCCAGGCGGTTGGCGAGCTCGGGCACTTCGCGCACCCAGCGGTGCAGGTAACGCGGGCTGTCCAGATGCACGATCACCGGGTGATCGGGCGGGCGGCCCTTGGCGGCGAAGATCTTGCGCACCGCGGCGGGGTTCTGCGCGTTCGCGCCGAGCCCGTAGACCGTCTCGGTTGGGAAAGCCACGAGCTCCCCATCGCGCAGCGCCTGCACGGCGGCTTCGATTTCGACCTGAGTCGCTCTGACGGTTCGCACCATAGGGTAAGAGCAATTCTATCAAGCCGCCGGGGTGCACTCGCGCCATGTTGTGCGAAAGCATCACTTGCGGTGAAAAACCGCCTCCCCCGCGATCATCCAATCTTCACGTGGTACGGCGGCCGCCGTGGCGCGCCAGCGACGCGCGGCGCAGGAGGGCTTTGACTTAAGCCCGCGCGCGGCGGCTCATTCGAGGTCGCGGCGCACCCAGCCGGCCTCTGCGGTGTGGTCAAGTTCGTAGGCGGGCCAGTAGTGCTTGTCGAGCTTCAACGTGATGACTTCCGGCGCATTGTTCCAGGTGATGGTTTTCAGGCGCACCGAGGAGCGGTCGGGGCGCCCGAGCACCACCTTCAGAAGGGCATCCAGGTCGGGCGTGCGCACGCCGTCGACCTCGACGATGCGTCGCCCGGGGTATAAGCCGTAACGCGTGGCCGGGGAGCCGTAGGCGAAATACGCGACATACACGCCGGTGGGCCGCGTGCCGTGCTGCGCGCTCATGGCGCGGTAGGGCGCCTGCAGCGTCGCGCCCGCCCAGAGCACCAGACGCTCCACGTCCGAGCCGGGGAGCGCTGCGGTTTTGACTTCCAGTGTCTCCTCCGCCTGGCCGCGCCAGATCGTGACCCGCACCTGCTCCTTGTCGGCGGCGGCTTTCTCGACCTCGCGAAAGCGCGTCACCACCTTGTCGTCGATCGCGAGCACCAGATCCCCGGGCTGCAGCAGCTGCGCGGCGTCGGAGCCGCCGACCAGACGCACCACGGTGAGCGCCTGGCGGCGGCTCGGGGCGTGTTGTGTCAGGCGCTGCGTCCAGCTCTGCGGCAGTCCGATCTCGCGCGCGCTGGCGAGCGGTAAGAGTGCCAGCTCGGCTTCGAGCGAGTGCAGCACGCGTGCGCTGCGCACCCGATCGAGCATGTCGGCGACGACATCGATCGGCACGCCGCGGTTGTCCTGGGCGATCTCCCGTCCGTTCTCGTAGGCAAAGCTCGACCAGGTGCCGAGCACGTTACCGGACTGATCGGCGAGCACGCCGTCGAAATCGGCGGGCGGATTGACCAGCTGCGCGGTCTCGAGGTTGCTGTCACGGAAGCGCATGGTGCGCGACAGCGGCAACTCCAGAGGATCGATGCTCGCAATCTCGGTGCTGCGCGCGCGCAGCTCGTTGTCGCCACTGAGGCCCACGACCCACACCCGCTCACCGGCCAGGATCTCGCGCGATGCCAGATGCGCAGACTTCACCGGCGTCGTGCCGATGAGCTTCGGATCGTAGGCGACCACGGCGAAATTATGCAGCGGGTGCACGTACACCACGCGGCCGGGCACCTGCACCGTGCCGGCGAAGGTGATGGTGACGTCGCCGAGGGCGACCGGTACGGTGTTGCGGTCCACGACCACGAGGCCGCGCTGCGCGTCCACGACGAGCCCGGTGCCGTGGTAGTTGCGCTCGGTGATGCCCGACACCGCGTACGGCATGTCGAAGGTCACCATGGCGAGCGAGGGCGCGAGCGCCGTCATGCGCGCATCCGGATACTTCGGGAACTGCGTGGCGCTCACCGGCGTCGGCTTCGGCAACGGTCCCGCCGGCAGGTCATGGCAGTCCCACACGCCGCTTGCGTCGTTGCGGTCGCAGTGATGCGCCGGGAACCACAGCCGGTCCATGCGCAGCGGGCGCAGATTGCTGCCGTTCGGGTCATCGATGGTGAGGTAGCGCACGGTGGCGCGATCGCCGTCGCCGAGCTGCGCAATGCCGGCCTCGAAGTCCTTGAGCGTATCGGTCTTCTTGCCGTTGAGCGTGAGCACCACGGCGCCGCG
>DATHLO010000303.1:0-4582 GCA_035488075.1 Steroidobacteraceae bacterium
CGCGTGGCAAACACCGCCAGCAGCGCCCCGCCCGCGGCGATGAAGTGGGCGTTCGCAAGCCCGATGCGGGCCGCCGCATAGCCCCATAGAAGACTGCCGACGCTCATCGTTCCGAAAAAGACCGCCGCATACGCGGCCAGCCCGCGTCCGCGCACCCATTCCGGCAGCGCAACCTGCGCGGAAACGTTCAAGGTCGCGAGCACGACGATCCACGAGACACCCGCGAGCAGGCACGCCAGCACCGCGAGTGATGCCTGCTGCGCGAGCCCAAAGAGCAGCAGGGCGAGCGCGGTGCCCGCGCCGCCCAGCGCCACCATCGCATCCGCACCCAACTGCGCCTTCATTCGTGGCAGGGCGAACGCGCCCGCCACTGCCCCGGCGCCGATGGCACCCAGCAGCACCCCGTACAGGGTCGGCCCGCCGTGCAGCTGCACGCGCGTCACCAGCGGCAGCAGCGCCCAGTAGGCACTGGCGAAGAGGAAGAAGCCCACGGCGCGCCGCAGGGTCGCACGCAACTTGGCGTTGTTGCGCGCGTAGCGCCAGCCGGCGCGTATCGCACCGCTGAGGTGCTCGGGCGGCAGGGCGTGCGCCGGTCGCCTGCTCGAGCGCCACCACAGAATGACCCCGATGACACCAACGTTACTGAAGGCATCGAGCCAAAAGGGTGCCGCGATGCCGAGCGTGAGGATGATCGCGCCCGCGAGTGCGGGGCCGAGGACGCGGCTGATGTTGACGCCCACGCTGTTGCTCGCCACGGCCGAGGTCAGCGATTCAGCCGGCACCAGCTGCGGCACGATCGCCTGCCAGGCGGGTGTCTCGATGGCGCCCAGCGAGCCGAGCAGAAACACAAATGCCAGCAGGACCACCGGCGTCACCAGCTGCAAGGCCACCAGTGCCGCGAACAGCGCCGAGAACACCGTCGTGAGGATCTCAAGCCACAGGATGAAGCGGCGCTTGTCGACCATGTCGGCCCAGGCCCCGGCGGGCAGGGCGAACAGAAACAACGGCAGGCTGTTGGCGACCTGCACCAAGGACACGATGAGCGGATCGGCGTTCAGGTTCGTCATCAGCCACGCAGACGCAGCGTTGTACATCCAGGTGCCGATGTTCGAGACCACGGTGGCGATCCACAGGTAGCGAAACACGGGGTGACGGAACGCGCTCCATGGACCCGGCGCGGCGCCGGCTGGGGTCTTTTTATTCTCGTCAGCCTTGCTCGTGGGCACGGGCACTCCAACTTAAGGGTGTGCGGCGCGGCGGTCGCGGGGCAGCGGAACGGGACCTGCGCTGCGGGCAAAGATAGCCGATTCCTTTGTCCGCGGGGTGGCGCGCTTTCGGGTATCTTTTCGCCATGAAATCCATGGGCGGCAGAGCCGAAGGCGCGCGGCTGGAGCGCATCAAAGCCTCACCGCGCTGGGCGGGCGAGCAGTTTCGCAATCTGCATCCGATCATTCCGGGGCTGCGCGACCCGAACGTGCCGATGCCGACGCTCGCGGAGTTCCTGTGCGGCGGTGCGCGGCGCGTACCGAGCGCGCCCCTGCCGGCGGCGAAGCCGTTGGAGATCTGGAGCAAGGCGCCTGAGAGCGGACTGCGCGCCACGTGGCTGGGTCATTCGACCGTATTGCTCGAGATCGATGGCCATCGCGTGCTCACCGATCCGGTGTGGGGCACGCGCGCCTCACCCTCGCGGGTCGTCGGTCCCAAACGCTTCCAGCCCGTTCCGGTCGCAGTGCGCGCGCTGCCGCCGCTTGATCTGGTGCTCGTGTCGCACGATCACTATGACCACCTGGATTACCCGACCATCCGGCAGCTGCGCAAGCGCAACGTGCCGTTCGTGACTTCCCTCGGTGTCGGTGCTCACCTTGAGGCCTGGGGCGTGCCGCCCGAGCACATCCACGAGCTTGACTGGTGGGAGTCCTACACGCTGCCGAACAGTGAGCTCACCATCACCGCCGCCCCGTCGCAGCATTTCTCCGGACGCAGGTTCAAGAGCCGCAACACGACGCTGTGGTCTTCTCTTGTGATCCGTTCGGCGCGGCACGCGGTGTTCTTCAGTGGCGATACCGGCCTTACGACGGAATACGAGACCATCCGTGCGCGCCTCGGACCCTTCGATCTCGTCATGCTCGAGGTGGGGGCGTTCCATCCGTCCTGGGGCGATATGCACCTGGGACCGGAGAACGCGCTCAAGGCACTGCCGCTGCTCGGCGGCGGACCGTTCCTGCCGATTCATTGGGGCACGTTCAGTCTGGCGATGCATGCCTGGGACCAGCCCGCGGAGGTCTTGCTGCAGGAGGGGCCCAAGGCCGGGGCGCAACTGCTGATGCCGCGCCTGGGCGAACCGGTCGAACCTTCCCACGGGCTGCGCCTTGAGCCGTGGTGGCGCGCGATCGATGCGGCGGGTCCCGGACAGGTCCGGGCGGCGCCGGCTGAGGCCACCACGCTGCCCAAGCAGGTGGCCTGGCCGTTGGATTAGCGCGGCTCGGGGTCGCGCACCAACTCGTCAATCTCCTCGCGGGTCAGGCCTTCGGCCTGCAGCGCCGCTGCGACCGCGCGGCGCTCCTCGGGCGCACGGTGCTGACTGGCTTTTACCTTGCCCGTGAGGCGTACCACGGTGATCTCGAACGGAACGATATTGTCGAGCGCCGCCTCGATGTAGTCGGCGGGCGCGTCGGTCACAGCCCACGGCGCAGCGCGCGTCGATTCCTGCTGCTCAGTGAGCGCGCGCACTTTGCGCAGAGCGGCCTCGCGACCCTGGAAGAAGCGGATCGTGCCGTGCGCGTGCACGACGGAATAATTCCACGTCGGCACAACCTTGCCGTGCTCCTTCTTGGCGGGGTACCAGGAGGGCGTGAGGTAGTGGTCGGCGCCGCGGAAGATGGCCAGCACCGGTGCGTCGGGCGCGAGCTGGCGCCACATGGGATTGGCCTTCGCCACGTGCCCGCCCAGGACGGTCGCGCTATTGGGGCGCTCCAGCCACAGCAACGGGATGTGATTCGCATCCAGGCCTTCGGGCGTCACCGCCACGAGCACAGCCAGCGGATGACGTGCGATAAAGGCTCGCAGGACTTGCGCTCGGTCTTCGCGAAACTGGTCCGGCACGTACATGCGTTGACCCCCTGATTGGACTTGCGCTGTGCGCCGTGCTGCCGCAACGTGCTAACAAGCCAGCGCACCCTGTCTTAAGACACGCGGCACGTCAACCGCCTGCGGGCCCGCAGCGGGCACACGGGCGGCGCGCGGCAGCACAACCGAATGCGCCCGCAATACGAAAAGGCGACACATGGCGAACGCGACCCCGATCCGAAGAACGCTCACGCTGTACGCGCTGGTGCTGGTTGCCGGCGCGCTTGCCGGCGCGAGCGCCCAGACTCCCGCGCCGGGCGATCGGGCGCAGAGCTCACGCGGCGTGACTGCGGGCCCGTCCTTTGCGGTGCGGTTCCCGCTCGCGCGCAGCGCGGTGGCTCTGGACGGGCGGCTCATTCTGCTGCTGAGCCGTGACTTCAACCGCGAGCCCCGCGAGCACGTGGACGCGGACGAGCCTCTCTCCAGCCCATTCATCTTCGGCCAAAACGTTGCCGCCATGAGTCCGGGACAGGCGGTGCTCGTGGGTGAGGGGGCGTTCGGCTGGCCCGCCGGCAAGCTCTCGCAGGTGCCGGCGGGGGATTACCTGGTACAGGCGGTGTTGAACCGCTATGAAACCTTTCACCTCGCCGACGGGCGTGTGTTGCAGCTGCCGCCGGACAAGGGTGAAGGCCAGCAGTGGGCGCGCAAGCCGGGCAATCTTTATTCGACGCCGGTGCGTGTCCATATCGACCCGCTGCATCCGCAACGCACCGCGCTGAGCCTCGATCGGGAAATCGAGCCCATTGCGCCGAAGACCGACTCGGAGTTCATCCGGCATGTGCGCATCCGCAGCGAGCTGCTGTCCAAGTTCTGGGGTCGCGATGTGTTCATTGGCGCACATGTGCTGGTACCGAAGGATTTCGACAAACATCCGCAGGCGCACTATCCGGTCATGGTCTTCCATGGCCATTATCCGGATGACATTTCCGGCTTCCGCACGACGCCTCCGGATCCGGATCTGAAGCCCGATTACTCACAGCGCTTTCATCTTGCCGGCTACAACCGCATCCAGCAGCAGGAAGCGTATGCCTTCTACCAGCGCTGGGTTTCGGCGGATTTTCCGCGCTTTCTCGTGGTGGAAATTGAGCACGCAAATCCCTACTACGACGACAGCTACGCGGTGAACTCGGCCAACCTCGGCCCGTACGGTGACGCCATCAACCAGGAGCTACTGCCGGAGGTTGAGCGCCGGTTTCGTGGCATTGCGGCCGGCTGGGCGCGCTTTACGTATGGCGGATCGACCGGTGGCTGGGAAGCTCTGGCAAGCCAGGTGTTCTACCCGGACACGTACAACGGCGCATTCGTCGCCTGTCCGGATCCGATCGATTTTCGCGCGTTCGCGCTCATCAACATCTACGAGGACGCCAACGCCTACACCCTGAAGGGCGAGGCGGCAACGGTGGAACGTCCCGAGTCTCGCAACTATCTGGGCGAGGTCTTCAGCACGCAGCGCGAT
>DATHLO010000304.1:0-4027 GCA_035488075.1 Steroidobacteraceae bacterium
AGGTCGTGCAGCAGGATGCGAAGTGGGCGTACACGTACGCGAATGCCACGAGCCCGGCCGCCGGCACTTACGGTGGTGTGAACGTTAACAACGGCCGCGTGGTGTACACCGCGTCGGTGCCGTAACCCTCGCTACCACCAGGCAAAGGCTCCGCGAATGTCCCCCCGGAGGCGTGACACGCCAAGGCGCCTCCGGGGGTCAGCGATGCGAGCGCGCAGCGCCGGGCTGCCCGGCTATGCGGCCTGCCTGAGCGGCGTTGCCGCCCTCGCCGGCAGCAGTGCACACGCCTTCACGATCGGGCTTGCGGCCGCGGCGCCCAAGGCGCTCTACCTACAGATCGGCCTCGGCACCTTTAAGGGCACGTACTGCGGCAACAACTGCAGTTACGCGCCGCCGATCGCGCAGTCCGGGGGCAGCGCGCCCGGCACCAACACCACCATCAATGTGGTGTCGGTCAGTGTGCCCGCCAATGCCGTCGGCAACGGCACGTCACAGGCCATGACCACCAACAGCACGCAGTCGGCGAGCTTCTTCGACAACTTTGCCTTCTGCAACGCCCCGACCCAGCTTTATATCGGCGGCTTTTACCGCACCACCGGCACGGGCACGGGTAGCATTTCCGTCACGGCGACGGTGCCCACGTCCCTGACGGACGGCGCCGGCGACACGATCCCTTTCTCGCAGATCAGCTGGACCAGCGGCGGCGCCTCCGACACCGGCGCCGAGCCATTCCCCTCGGGCAGCTTCACCGGTACCTCACAGAGCGTGGGCAGCTTCGCCCAGAACCAGTGGGCCGAGAGCTGCTGGACCTTTTCTTACCAGAACAGCGCGGTTCCCGCGGCCGGCACCTACACCGGCGTCGTGCTGTACACCGTCACGGCGCCCTAGCGCCGGCCTTCAGGTACAGCAGCCGTGCGTCCGATCTTTCTTCTCCCATTCTGCATAATCTGGCTCACAGGCGCGGCGGCGGCGAACGCCAAGACGACGGCCATCGATGACTCGGGCACCCTGCCCTATAACGCCGCGCTCGCCCTGCGCTGGCAGCAGCCTGAGCCGCGCGGGCTCGTCAACAACCAGATGACCGGCACGCTGCAGCTGCGCGTGCGGCTCAATGTCTCCCCGTGGTTGCGCCACACCGGGCGCATCTACCTGGTGCTCCCGGCACAGCAACCCGGCGCCATGAGCGCCTCCTGGAGCACACAGGGACGGCTCCTGCCGGGCCAAGTGGCGGCCGGCGGCCGCACGCTCGTGTACGTCGGACCGATCACCACGCCCTTCCTGGAGGACGTCGTGCAGCTCACCGTCACTGTCGATGGCAAACGCATGCTGCAGAGCTACCAAGTCAACTTCCGCTTTGAGATGGACGAGGAATAATCGTGCGACGCTTTATCTTCACCGCCTGTGTGCTCCTCGTGTCCGTCTTCGCCGCAGCCAAGGCGCGGGCAGACGGATTTGCGGCCCAGGTGGCGCCGCCGCGCTTCGAAGTCAAAGCGAAAGCAGGCGCAACGCTGCGCCAGGTGCTCGAGCTGACTAACCGCTCGAATACCCCGGCACGCTTTCGCGTGCACACGGCCGACTTCACCCTCGGGGCCGACTACGGCGTGCAGTTTCAGGATGAGCTGCATGCGGACAGCTGCCGTCCGTGGGTCGCGATCGAGCGGCCCGCGGTCGCACTGCCCGCCGGCGGCACGATCCGCTACCGCTTTGAGGTGCAGGTGCCGAAGGATGCGCCCGCCGGGGAGTGTCGCTTCGCCATCATGATCGAGGCCGAAGAGCCCTCCATCACCAAGACCGGCGCGGTGCAGCTGCCGATCGTGGGTCGCATCGGCGTCATCGTCTACGTAACCGTCGGCGACGCGGCCCCGCAGATTGAGATCTTCGGCGCAGAGGTCGTCACGCACAACGGACAGCGCGTCCCCGCACTGCGCGTCCACAACGGCGGCAACGCCCATACGCGCATGAGCGGCTTTCTCACCGGCCAGGATGCAGCCGGTAAGAAGTACGACTTCACGCCGGCGGACCTGCCCATCCTGCCCGGCGAGGTACGCGAAGTGCTGCTCACCCCCTCAACGAGTGACGAGCCGAACCCGACACTCAGCTTTCCCGTCACGGTGCAGGGCACGCTGGAGTGGGCGGACCAGAGCGCCACGCTGAACGAGCGCTTCAAATGAAAGCGCGCGCAGCGCACGCTCTACGCTGGGCGGCGTGCCTGTGTGGTCTTGGGGTCGTGGTCCTCGTCGGTCCGCAGGCACGCGCACAGTCAGCGGCGGACTCCGCGCCCGCTGCGGCGTACCAGGATCGTCTCATCAGTGGCGGCAGCCTCGCGCCCGACATCTCCGTGGGCGACTATCTGAGCACGAGCGACCCGAGCGGGTTGGCCCGCTCGGTGCGCATAGACGCCGTGGCGAGTGTGCTCTCCCAGCAGGGTGCGAATGCCGCTCCGACGCTGCACGAGAACGGTTTCGTGGGCAATGCGCAGTGGGAAACGAGCACCTACGGAGCCTGGTCTGCGGATGCGGCCGCCCGCATCGGCGGTGATGATCAGCGCCTGAGCGGCTCAGGAAATGCCGACGCCTCCTTCTCGCTGCATCAGCGCGGCATGCCCTTCGATGACGGCTGGCAGGCGGACAACGCTTTGGGCGACCTCAACGCCCCGCTCATCACACTGGCGCGCGTGCAGCCACGCTTCATCCTCTCCTCGGGGACCATGCTCGGCGCTGCGACCGAGTGGCGCGGGCCTTCGGGACTGCAGATCGAGGCCAGTGGCGGGGAACCGGGCGTCTTCGATGGCATCAAGGTGCCAACCTTCGACACCCTGGGCGGTTCCACCGCGACCCTCGGAGCACAATGGTCACCGGCCCCCCAGTGGAGCATCGGTGGTGAATACTCCGGCGCGCACGATGCGAACCTCTACTATCAGCCGCCTGACTCGACGCTGCTGCCGCCAGACGTCTCGAACCAACGCATTTCATCCAACACCGGCTTGCTGAGCGCGGCGTGGCAGCAGGGGAGCGACAAGGCGCAGATCAATTTCATCGACGGCACGCTCGATGGCAACGGCAACGCCTTCGGCGTGTGGGCCGATGCCTCACACACGCACGGCGCCTTCACGCAGATGTTCGGTGCGTTCCGCATTGAGCCGAATCTCGCCTGGGGCAATCAGCTGATCACGAGCGACGTGCAGGGTGGCTATTACCGCCTCGGCTACCAGAGCCGTCGGGTGATCGCGGACTTCGGCATCGATGAGGTCGTGTCGGTATCGGGTAACGGCGTCGACAGCACCTTTATGAATGGGGATGCCCGATATCAGCTGACACGCGATACCGGCGTCGGCGGCATCGCTAACGTGCTGCTCACGAGTGACGGCTCGCACAATACCTCCTGGTCGCTCGAGGGCTACCTGGACAACGTGAACTCCCTGGGCACGGGGCGGGTGCAGCTCGATTACGCCACCGCGCCGCAGACCCAGGACTCCACTGTGACGCTGCAGCAGAGCTGGAAGATGCAACCCGGTGCGCGTCTCGCCACGAGTGTCGCGCTCGATCGCTTCCACGGTGAACCGCTTCCCGGCCAGCCGCAGCAAGACAGCACCATCGTGCGCGTGGCCGCCTATGGCGGCGGGGATCTCACGGCGCGCTTCTCGCTCGATGGCAACGTGCAGTGGGCGGAGGCCGTGCAGGGACGCGCCGCGCCTTCCACGTCCGCCGACGTCACCGCGACCTATCAACTCGCCCGTTCCTGGGCGTTGCTGTTGAGTTTCTACGAAAATCACATCGGCTCCTGGAGCCCTCTGGTGGTGAACTCGCCCCTGACGCCACCCACCCCGACGCCGCAGGCCTCCCAGGGCCAGCGAGGCGTGTTCTTTACGCTGCGCTATCAGGAAGCACGCGGCGGTCATTTCGTGCCGCTCGGCGGCATGCCCGGCTCGGGCTCCGGACGGCTGAGTGGCGTGGTGTATCTGGATGCAAACGAAAACGGTCGCTTCGACGCCGGTGAAGCCGGCGCCGCGAACGTCACCGTGATCCTG
>DATHLO010000305.1:0-6377 GCA_035488075.1 Steroidobacteraceae bacterium
GATGTGGTCGAGGATCTCGAGGGCGAAGTGCGCCGGCTACTCGATTACTGCGGCCTGCCGTTCGAAGAGCAGTGCCTGCACTTCCACGAGACCCGCCGCATCGTGGCCACGGTGAGCTCCGAGCAGGTGCGCCAGCCGCTCTACACCGAAGGTGTCGCGCAATGGCGCAACTTCGAGCCGTGGCTGGGGCCTCTTAAGGAGACGTTGGGTGAGCTGGCGGTGAGCCCGCCGCACTCGGCCGCTGCCCGCTAGCAACCAGATCGAGCAGTTGCCGCAGCGGCGCCACGTACTTCTCGTAGTTGCGCCAACGCGCGACCGATGCGGCATTGATCTTCTGGCGAACCTGCCAGCGACTGGCGGTGATGATGACGCGCTGCGTCTGATGAAAATCCAGACAATGCGGGTCCCAGGGCATGCCGATGAACTCCAGCATCCGCCGCGACCAGTACTCCTGATCCTCGATGAGCGCCTCATAGGGAATTTCCAGCAGCGTCGTCGCAGGAAGCACGGCCCGCCAGTGATTGGTGATGCGCACATATTCGCTGTAGTAGTGCACCAGGTCATCTAAATCGGCGGCGTACGGGTGCAGGGCGGAGAAATTCTGAAAGTAGATCGACAGACAGGTATCGAACGGATGGCGTTGCATGTGGAGGATTTTGGCCCGCGGGAACACGGCGTGGATCAGGCCGGCGTAGAGGAAGTTGGCGGGCATTTTGTCGACCACGCGTCGCGCCGCACCCGCTCCCGCGGTGAGCCGCTCCAAATAGTCGCGCGCCATACCGGAGAAGGCGCTCGCCGTAGCCGCGCGCTCAGGCCGCGTGGACATGAAGGCCTCGAAGGCGCCGTCCCAGAATCTTGGCTCCCCGGCACCGAATACTTCCGGGTGCGAGGCGAGGATCTGTTCGCTCAGTGAGGTTCCCGATCGCGGCATGCCGATGATGAAGACCGGTAGCTCCGAGGCGCACGCTCCGGGGTGAGACTCGCGCACGAAGGCGCTGCCGAACTTATCGATGACCTGGTCGACCTGCTCGGTCAGTTTGCCGCGGTCATACTTCGCTATGTGCCGCTTGCTCAGTTCGTTCGCCTGTCGATACTGGCTGAACGCCTCGTCGTATTGGCGGACGTCGTCATGGTACTTGCCGAGGGCGTAGCGCAAAGCGATTTCGTGCGCGAGCGGCAGGCGCTTTGCAAGCAACGCCTCAGCCCCCTCAAGCCACGTGGCGTCGGCTCGCGTCATCTTGCGATGTGCGGCGATGCTGCAAAATAGGGCTGGAAAATCCGCATCGATCGCCAGCGCTCTTTGGAACAACTCCTGCGCTTGCCCAAACTCGCCGCGGTCGGCGCACAGGTCACCCAGCAGGCACAGTGCCGCGGCAGAATTCGCGTCGGTGGCCAGCGCAGCGCGGCAGCTCGCCTCGGCCTCGGGGACGCGACCCTGCAGGCGCAGTGCCGTCGCGAGGCCCAGATGCGCTGGCGCGTAGTGCGGCTGCAGCGTCAGGGCAGTGCGGAAACTAGCCACCGACTCAGCGACACGTCCGAGCTCGTACAGCGCGTTGCCGAGGTTGTAGCGAATGTCGGCGCGCTGCGGCATGAGCTCGACCGCTGTGCGATACAGCGGCAGCGCTTCGCCATGCTCGCCCTGCTCGCGTAGCGCGTTGCCGAGGTTGTTCAGCGCCTCCACGAACCGGGGGTTCAGTTTCACTGCCTGGCGGAAGCTCGCGGCTGCTTCTGCGTCCCGTCCAAGTGCTGCGAGTGCGAGCCCGAGGTTGTTGTGAGCGACGCTCAGTTGCGGCTCGAGCGCGATGGCCCGCTCACTGCAGCTAGCCGCCTCGTGCAGCTGTCCGAGCTGGCGCAGCGCGTTGCTGAGGTTACTCAGCGTTTCCGCATCGTCGGGTTCGATCGCGAGCGCCAGGCGGTAGCAGCCAACGGCCTCCGCGCACTCGCCCAGCGCCTGCAAGGCGTTTCCCAGGTTGTTGCGTGCCTCGCTCGAACGCGGGTTGATCTGCGCCGCCCGGCGGTACAGCGCCACCGACTCACGCGGCCGGCCGAGCGCGCACAGGGCATTGGCGGCACCCATGAGCACCTGGACGTCGTCAGGTTCGATCTCGAGCACGCGGCGCAGCGTCGAGAGTGCTTCCTCCAAATGTCCCTGATCGAGCAACACCGCGCCGAGATTACGGTGCGCTTCGGCGTCGTCCGGCAGCAACTCTGTCGCTGTGCGCAATGCCTGCGACGCGTCCTTGCCCTGCCGCGCGAGCGCGACGCTGATGATCTTCCACAGGCCACCCGAGCGCGGGAAACTCTGCAGAAGCCCACGGGCCAGCTTTTCCGCCTCGACCAGGCGATCTTGGTTGATGAGCGCCGCGAGCGCGCCAATGTCCGGCGCCTGCTGTGTTTGCGGTGTTTGCGGTGTTTGCGATGTTTGCGGCGACGCGGCCGAGGCCTGCAGCGCTCCGCAACAGCGTTTGTATCTCCTACCGCTGCCGCAGGGACAGGGGTCGTTGCGACTCGGATTCATGTGCTAGCGCTCAGGAAGCTGTCCGGGGCGCCCCGAGAAGCCGGGCGCCTGCACGAGGGGAGCCAGCGCCTCGTGGATTGCTGCGAACACGCCGTCCCAGTCGCCGCGTCGGGACTGACGGAACAGGCGCACGCTCGGATACCAAGGACTGTCGGCTCGGTCCAGAAGCCAGCGCCAGTCGGGCACCTGCTTCAGGGCAATCCAGGTTGGGCGCCCGAGCGCGCCGGCGAGGTGCGCCAGCGCTGTGTCGCAGGTGATGACGAGGTCAAGATGGGTCATGACGGCCGCGCTGTCGAGGAACGCCTGCGCTCCGGCATCGAAGTCATCCCCGAGTACCTCGACCACAAGGTCTTTGGGCCTCTGTGAGGGTCCGTCACCTTTCTGCAGGCTGATCAGCCGTACGCCGGGGATGGTCGCGAGGCGCGCAAACATCTCGAGGGGTACGGAGCGACCGACGTCGATGCGATTGCGACTGCCTTGCCACACGATGCCGACCTTGAAGCCGGTAGCGCCAATGCGTTCGCGCCACTTGGCAACGCGCAGCGGATCGGCAAACAGGTAAGGCACCGCGGCAGGCACGGCCGCGAGCGTGGTTCTGAAGGCGAGCGGCAAACTCATCAGGGCACAGTGATAGTCAAAGCCGCCCGCCTGCTCGCCAGGCGCGACGACCCGGATCGCCGAACTGAGGCCCGTCAACAGCTCGCGCAGCTGGGGCTGCACGGCGAAGATCACGCGCGCGCCGCGCTCCTCGGCCAATTTCGCGTACCGCGAGAACTGAATCGTGTCGCCGAGGGCCTGATCCGCATACACGAACAGGGTCTTGCCTGAAATGTCCGTCTCACCGAGCCAGGCCGCTCCCGGGAGGGACGGCGCCACCGCAGGTGGGATTTCTTTGCGCCACTCGTACAGCGGCAATCCCTGCGCAAACTCACCCGACAGCAGCAGGCACAGGCTCTTGTTGAAGAGTGACTGCGCGTGAGTTGGATTCAGTCCGATCGCCCGCTCGTAGCTCGCCACGGCATCCGGGATCAGCTTCAGATCGAACAGGGCGTTGCCGCGGTGACAGTGGTTGTCCGCATCATGAGGAGCCTCCAGCACCGCGAGCTCATACTGGGACAGCGCCTCCTCCGGGCGCTCAAGATCGCGCAGGGCGTTGCCCAGATTCCCATGCACCCCGTGCATGCGCGGTTGCAACTGCAGCGCACGAGTGCAGCTGTCGAGCGCCTCGGCCGCTTGCCCGAGCTCGCATTGCACGGTGCCGAGGTTATTGTGTGCCTCTGCAAAATCCGGTTGCAGCGCGAGGGCGCGCTCGTAGCTGCTCGCCGCTTCGCGATACCTCTGGAGGGCCTGGAGCACGAGTCCGCGGTTGTTATAGGCGGCGGCGAAAGTTGGCTGCAGTGCGATCGCCCGTTCAAAGCTTGCGAGAGCCTCGGAAGTGCGTCGCAGCTGGCGCAGCATGTTACCGCGGTTGTTGTGAAGCTCCGCGGACTGCGGCCGCAGTGCCAGCGCCCGGTCGAAACTGGCTAAAGCCTCCACTGGCCGTTGCAACTGCTGTAATGCCATGCCCCGGTAGTTGTGTGCTTCGATGCAACGCGCGTCCATAGCGATGGCCTGATCGAAGCTCGCAACCGCCTCGGCGAAACGTCCCAGGTCGCGCAGTGCGGCGCCGCGATGGCAGTAGGCGTCTGTCGTGGGCTGCAGCGCGATGGCGGCGTCCGCGTGGCTCAGGGCCTCCTGGGGGCGGCCGAGTTCCCGCAACGCCGCCGCACTGCAGCTCAGGGCGATGGGCAGGTCCGGCTGCAGCCCGAGCGCTGCGTCGTAGCTGGCAAGCGCCTCGGCGCAACGACCCAGCCCCATCAGCGCCTGCCCCAGACTGAGGTAGGCTCCCGCGGTTGCTCGCACGGAGATCGCTCTACCGATCAACTCGACAGCCCGCTCATAGCGGCCGGTCTGCTGTGCGATCACCCCCTGCAGATGCAGCACGTCGAAGTCGACCGGATTTTGGCGCAGTACGTCCGCGTAGATCCGTTCCGCTTCGGCGAACCGGCCCGCGCGATGCAAGGCGATTGCGTGCTCGCGGAGCGTTTCGAGTGTCAAGACCACCTCTGGCAGCACTGCCGCGCACCGCGCGGGGCCGCGCGGACAAGACGACCGTCATCGATCATCGCAGGGACTCACGGGTGCACGCCGGAGTGCGCCGCACGCGCTGCCAGCGTAGCGCGAGCGCCGGCGTCGGGCCTTCCCGGGCGGCTCATTGCACAACCGCCGCCGCGAGCGCATGGCCCCTGGCGGCCGCGTGCAGCCAATCCAGGCCGCGCCGGATGTCCGCGGCGTGCTCGCGCTCTGCGCACTCAAGCAGCTCACGCCGCAGCGCCGCGTCGTAGGCATGCTCGGGCGCCTTGGAATACTGGCGCATCAGGGGACCGCTTACGAGTGTCTCCAGCTCTTGATCGGCCGGGCGTGCGCCGAGCCGATCGAAAATGGTTCGTAACCCTGCGACGGGGTCGCGCAGGAACGCGTCGAAGTCTACCCAAAGCACCTGCGAGGCAAAGCGCTCCGCTGCCTCGCGCAGCGCCGTCATCTCACACAGCCAGCTCATCGCGATGCCCTCGCCCTCGGAGCGGGGCTGCGGGAGCGACGCGCCCGCGCCGAGGCGCCGCTGCAGACGCAGCAGACGCGCCGCGCTGAGCTGGCGGCCCTCCAGGCGCGAATTAGGACCGGCGAATATGCCCTGCAGGTAGGCGCGCGGCTGCGCGAACATGAAGACCGCCGCCGACTGCCCGCTCGCCGCGAGAATAGTCTGCGCCAGCTCGCTGACGAAGCTCGTGACCTTGACGAGCGCGTGCTGGCCGGGTCGCCACGTGCGCCCCAGGAGCGCAAGTGTGACGGCAAGGCTCGGCGCACCGGAGGCGGCCGTGGGTGCGGCGAGCGCACGCAGGAGCGCCGGCTCACGCAGCGAGAAGAAGTGCGCGTGCGCCCCGATCAGGCGCGAGATGAGCGTCGAGCCGACGTGACCGGTGTGGAAGATATAGTGCGCCCGCGCGGTCAGCCGGGCGGCAGCGGCCTCGAGCAGGGAAGGCGCGCACGCCTCCTGCGCATAGCCGTGCGCCAAGAGGCGCTGGTCAAGAAAGCTCGCCGCGCGGTACGCCGCCTCGTCAAGGTTCACCATCCTGACCGCCGAGCCCTGCATTTCCAGCGGCAGCCAGGCGGGCGAGCGCGTCAGTTCATCCGCGGTCAGCGCCATGCTCAGGCTGCCCGCGGCCGCACGAGCGCGTCCAGTCCTGCGGCTTCGCCCCGGGGTTGTG
The DNA here is from genome assembly GCA_035488075.1 of Steroidobacteraceae bacterium. Taxonomy (GTDB): domain Bacteria; phylum Pseudomonadota; class Gammaproteobacteria; order Steroidobacterales; family Steroidobacteraceae; genus 13-2-20CM-66-19. The sequence goes on from DATHLO010000305.1 coordinate 5,824, forward strand.
CCACACGCACGAACCCTTGATCAGATCATCCGCCTGCTTCGGTCCCCAGCTGCCCGGCAGGTATTCAATGGACGGCGTGGAGAGGTTCAGGAGCGGATCGACAATCCTCCACGCCGCTTCCACTTCGTCCTCGCGAGCGAAGTGCGACGTGTCACCGATGAGCGCGGCGCTGATCAGCACCTCGTACGCGTCCATGTCATCCCCCTGCTGCTGCGCGACGTACAATTCGACGTCGCGCCCGGTCATGACGGGGCCGGGCTTTTTGGTGTTCGCCCCGAGCGCGATGGCGACGTCGGGGCCGACACGAAAGCGCGCATGATTCGGCTGTTCGGGCGCCTGATCGCCGAACACGTTCGCCGGCGGCGGCCTAAATTCCACCACCACCTCGGTGGCCGTCACCGGCAGGCGCTTACCGGCGCGCAGGTAAACCGGCACCCCGCTCCAGCGCCAGGAGTCGATGTGCAGCACGAGCGCGGCATAGGTCTCGACCGTGGAGTTCTTGGCGACGCCAGGCTCCTCGCGATAGCCCTTGAACTGCCCGCGCACGAGTTCCG
>DATHLO010000306.1:0-2698 GCA_035488075.1 Steroidobacteraceae bacterium
CGAACACAACGGCGGGGGTCCCGGGAGCATCGCGCAGCTGGGTGGACTCGAAGCCGCGCGCTCGCAACAGCTCCTGCAGCGCCTGGGCGGCAGCGGCGAGCCCGGCAGGGTCGGCGGCGATGCTGCGCAGGCGTGTGAGCGCATCGAGCTCGGCGAGGATCATCCGTTCATGTGTGCGCCGATAATCGTCGACCTCGCGCATCAGGTGGGCGTCATACCCTTGCGGTACCGGCTGTTGCGCGTGCGCTGGCAGGCACAGCGACGCGAGAAGAATCGCCGCGGCGGAGGCGGGGGCGATGCGATTGCTCATGGGTAACTCTTTGAACAGGATCTGCAAGGGCGAGTGCGGGCGGGTGACACGAGGTAGCATTCTAGCGCCGCGGGCGCGCCCGGAAGGACGGTGGCTCGCGCATTCACAGCCGATGGGGAGCGCACGGGTATGAGCAATGCGAGCGCAGTGAGCGATCAGCCGGCTTACAGCGGCGGGTGTCTGTGTGGCGCCTTGCGGTATCACGCGGTCGGCGAACCGCTGTATGCCGGTCACTGTTACTGCGAGGACTGTCGCAAAGCCTCCGGATCGGGCTTTATCCCGTTCATGGGGTTTGACAGCAGCGCGATCCGATTCACGGGCCCGGCGCTGCAGTTCACAGCGAAGGCCGCCAACGGCAACGACGCGGTGCGTAACTTCTGCCCCACTTGTGGAGGTCTCGTCTTCGGCGGCACGCTCGGCAAGGATGTGCGCTTTACGGTCTACGCCGGTTCACTGGATGAGCCGGGCTTGTTTCACCCCAGAATCGCGATCTTCACGCTTAACCGTCCGGCCTGGGCCCTCATTCCGCCGCACCTGAAGGTCTACGAGCGACTTCCGATCTGATGCGCAACGCTCCGCCGGTCCATTCGGTCAACCCTCGAAGCAAGCGGCGCGAATCTGTGCATACCACTGCGCCGCAGCGCTCGCCTGCTCAGCGCCCGGCGTCGGCTCGGCGGCCGGCGCGGCCGCCGCCTCGCTCGGGCGTATGTCTCCCTCGCGCAATGCAAAGCGCCCGTGAATGGCCAGCGCGCTTTCAGGCGCGAGCAGGCTGTAGCAGACGCTGTCGAACTCCGTGACAGGCGGGGAGCGGCCCGCAAAGGAGGCGGCGATCGCCGCGGCGCAATGCTGCGCGTGGCTGCGCGCCGCCGAGGCGGCCTTGGGCATAGCGCCCGCGATGCAGGCGTCGCCGATCACGTAGATGCCTTCGAGCAGCTGCGACTCGAAACTCGCCGGCTTGATCGGACACCAACCGTGTCCGGCTGCGAGTCCGGCGACGAGCGCCAGCGAGCCCGGCGCCTGCGGCGGGATGACGTTCGCGAGCGCAACGCGATGTGCGCCGCTCGAGGAGTACAGGGTGTTGGTGGGGACGTCGACGCGCGTGACCGCGCCGCCTTCGGAGGGCGCAATCCATTCAATCATGCCCGGGTACAGCTCTTCCCAGGCGGCGCTGAACACATCCTGGCGCGGAAAGTGATTGTTCGAGTCAAACACCAGCACCTTACAGCGCTTGCGGTGGCGACTGAGCCAGTGCGCGATGAGGCTCGCGCGCTCGTACGGACCGGGCGGGCAGCGCATCAGGCCCGCAGGCACGCTGATCGCGACGGTGGCGCCGTCGGCCACCGCCCGCAGCTGCTTCGCCAGCAGCTTCGTTTGCGCGCCGGCCTGCCAGGCGTGCGGCATGTGCAAGGTGGCGGCCTCGGTGTAGCCTTCCGGCTGTCCGAACAGAAATCGAATGCCCGGCGCCACCACCAGAGTGTCATAGGCGAGTGCGCCCCCGCCACCGAGGCGCACGCGGCGCCGGGCGGCGTCGATGGCCGTGACCTGATCGAGTACGCACTGCACCCCCGCGCGCGGAAGTCCCGGACGGCCCGTGGTGATGGAGGCGAGCGTGCGCAGACCCGCGAGGACTTCGTTGCTCATCGGGCAGGTGACGTAGTGCGCCTGCGGGTCGATCAGCGTGACGCGGATCGCGGGGGCGAGCTCGCGCAACTGCAGCGCGCAGCAGGCGCCGGCGAAGCCGCCGCCGGCGATGAGCACGTGGGGTGCAGCGGCCCGGGCGGGCGTGGCGCGCGCGCGCCACGAGGCCAGCGCCAGTGCGCCGCCGCGCAGAAACTCGCGGCGCCGCATCACTCCCACTCAAGTTCCTGATAGACGCGCGCGACGTTACGCGGGTTGGTCGACTCCCACAGCAGCCAGCCGGATTGCGCCAAAGGGCGCACGTCCCGCAGAGCATCCTGCAGGGAGCCGCCCTGCGTGATCTGGGCGCGTACCTCCTCGAGCAGGGCCTGCAGGTAACGGCGCTGCGGTTCAAGCAGGGCCTGCAGATCGGTCCCGACCGCGCCGTGGCCCGGGATCGCGTGCCGCACCGGCATGCCCGCCAGGGTATCGATCGCCGCCAGCCACCCCTTGATGCTGCCGTCGATGACCGGTGTGCGCTGTACGAACAGCAGATCCCCGGTCCACAGTGTGCCGCTCGCGGCATCGTAGACGGTCAGGTCGCAGTCAGTGTGCGCCTTGGGCCAGGCGCGCAGACTGAGGTGGCGGCCGCCAAGATCCAGATCAAGTGGCGCGCCGATAGCCACGGTGCGCTGCGGCGCGATGATCTGCGCGGCGGTGGCGGGCGCATCCAGATCGGCAGCATAGTTTTTGAGAAAAAAGTCACGGCTG
>DATHLO010000307.1:0-6197 GCA_035488075.1 Steroidobacteraceae bacterium
GGCCCATCGGTGCGCGCCGCCACAACGACCCCGTAGCCCTCCCCGTCCTGCGTGCGCACCATGCGCGCAGCCACCATGGCGATCTTGCCGGTGAGGAAGCCCGCGGGCGCCGCCTTCAGCTCCTCGAGCGTTGCAAAAATCGCCACGTCGCCCTCAAGTCCGGCGGCCGGGGTGGGCGGGGACTCCCCGAGAGCGGCCACCACGAGGGGCTGTTTTGAGGGGGCGACGAGCCGGGCGCTCTCTTCCCCGCGCACCCAGGCGGTGAGCGCAAAGCTCTCGATGTGCACGTTGTCAAAACCGAGCGCCTTGAAGCGGGCGGCGGCCCAGTCGGCGGCATCGTGTTCGTTCTGCGAACCGGCGGGCCGCGGACCAAAGCGCGTGGTCAGTTCGCTCACCCAGGCGTAGGCGATGTCGTGACCGGCGAGTGCCGCGTCGCGCAGCTGCGCGGCGACCACCTCCGGGGCTACCGGCGGGGCGGCCAGCAGCGGGGCGGCGGGGGCTGAGCACAGGAGCACGGCTGCGAGGCGCAGCGGCAGGCGAGCGAGGAATTGGTGGCGCACGGGGCTTTGTCCATCCGGCAGTCGAAGCGGCGCATTCTACGGGAAGCCGGCGCGCGCGCACCACGCGCCGGCGCGCGCCGCGCTCAGGGCATCCGCTCGATCGGCAGGGGTTCGGCCAGATAGAAGCCCTGGGCGTAGTCGACGCCGATGTTCTTCAGCTCCCCGAGCACCGCCTCGCTCTCCACACACTCCGCCACGGTCGCGATGCCGAGCGCGCGACCCACCTTGCCGATGGCCTCCACCATGCTGCGGTTCACCGCATCGTGGGTGATGTGGCTGATGAACTGTCCGTCGATCTTCAGGAAGTCGACCGGCAGGGACTTCAGGTACACGAACGAGGAGACGCCGGTGCCGAAGTCATCGAGGGAGAACTTGCAGCCGCGAGCTTTGAGCTCGGTCATGAGAAAGCGCGCGTTGGCGAGGCTCGTGACCGCGGCGGTCTCGGTGATCTCGAAACACAGCGCCGCGGCGATGGCGGGTTCCCCGACACTCTGCAGCACGAAGTCCACGAACGACTGCTCATTGAGCGAGGTGCCGGACAGATTCACCGCGAGCAGTGGCAGCGGCTGACCGGCGCGCTGGCGCGCGCGCAGCAGTTCCAGCGCGCGCTCGACCACCCAGCGGTCGATGGCCGACATGACGTTGTAGCGCTCGGCCGCCGGAATGAACTCGCTCGGCGCCACGAGTTCCCCGCTGTCATCGCGCAGCCGCACGGTGAGTTCGTGAAATGCGCGACCCGCGGTGCCGCCCAGGGACACGATGGGCTGAAAGTACAGCTCCAGTCGGTTGTCTTCGGCGGCGCGCGTGACGCGCGCCACCCAGTGCATCTCGCGATGGCGGTGCGAGACGCCCTCGGCGCCGTACACATGGATGCGGTTGCGGCCGGCGTCCTTGGCGGCATAGCAGGCGATGTCGGCCGCCGACATGACGCTCGCCACGTTCTCCGTCTCGGCGCGGATCTGCACGATGCCGATGCTCGCACCCACCGACAGCGTGCCGGTGCCCCAGACGAAGCGGAAGTCGCGGATCGCCTGGCGTACGCCCTCGGCGATGCGCGTGGCCTGCTCGAGCGTCACACCCTCGAGCAGCACGCCAAACTCATCGCCGCCGAGGCGCGCGATCGTGTCGGTGGCGCGCACGCGCGTCTGCAGCAGCCCGGTCACATCGCGCAGCAGCCGATCGCCCGCCTGGTGACCACAGGTGTCGTTCACCACCTTGAACTGGTCAAGATCGATGTAGAGCAGCGCGTACGAGCCTTCCCCGCGCTGCGCTGACAACAGCGCCCCGTGCAGGCGGTTGTCGAATTCGCGCCGATTGATGAGGCCGGTGAGCGCATCGTGGCTCGCCTGCCAGGACAGTGCGCGCCGCAGCCGCCGCTCCTTGGTCACATCGTGGAACACCACCACCGCGCCGATCACCCGCCCCTGGCGGTCGCACAGCGGCGCGGCCGACTCCTGGATCGCCACTTCGTGTCCGGTGCGGGTGATGAGCACCGCGTGATCCGCCGGCCCCTGGGCGCCGGCGCGGCCAAGCGCGCCGTCGAGGGAAGTTTCGATCGGCTCGCGCGTGATCTCGTTGACCAGCCTCAGCACGGCGGCGATCGGCTGACCGCGCGCGTCCGCCAGGCTCCAGGCGGTCAGCGCCTCGGCGACCGGGTTGATGTACTGGATGCGTCCCTCGGCATCGGTGCTGATCACCGCGTCGCCGATCGACTCGAGCGTCACCTGCGCGCGCTCCTTCTCGGCGAAGATGGCCTGCTCGGCGCGCTTGCGCTCGGTGATGTTGGCGATCGTGCCTTCGTAGCCGACGTGCCGGCCGGCCGCATCGCGCATCGGGCGCGCGTTCTCGAGCACCACGAGCTGCTGCCCGTCGCGCCGGCGCATGAGGAATTCCGCGTCGCGGATCTCGCCCTCCGAGTCCACGCGGCGGGCGAATTCGGCACGGTCGGCCGGGTCCCAGTAGAGCAACGCGGCGCTCGAGAGCGCATACATCTCCTCGGCGCTGCGGTAACCGAGCATGGCAACGAACGCCGGGTTCACCGACAAGAGCCGCCCGTCGCGGCCGCTCTGGTACACCCCTTCGGCGATACTCTCAAACAGCCCGCGAAACTTCGCTTCACTGCCGCGCAGCGCCTCCTCGCCTAGGCGCCGCTCGATGGCGATGCCGGCCAACTGCGCGGCGCGCGCCATGATTTCCGCCTCGGCCGCACTCGGCACGCCCACCTGCTCGCGGTACACGCCGAGCGCCCCCAGCACCTGCCCGCCGGCCGCCTTGATGGGCGTCGACCACGCCGCACGCAGACCGGCCGCGAGCGCCGTCTCGCGCGCATCAATCCAGAACGGATCCTCGCCCAGATCCGCCACCAGCACCTGCCGGCCGAGGTGGACGCAGGCGGCGCAGGAGCCGTTGCGGATGCCGATGCCGGCCTGCTCAAGGCCGGCGCGCAGCGCCGCCGTCAGACGCGGCGCCACCACGGCGGAGAACGCCTGGCCGTCCGCACCCAGCACGCTCACCGAGCACGTTGCGCCGGCGATCGCCGCCTCGATGAGTGAGGTCACGCCGGCGAGCACCTCCGGCAGCGGCGCGTGGCGCGCGACCTGCTCGAACACCTGCCGTTCGGTGGCTGCGATGCGCTCGGCACGCTTGCGCTCGGAGATATCGGCGATGCTGCCGCGCACCAGGCGGCGGTTGCCGCTCGGCAGGCGCACCAGACGCACCTCGCAGATGATCTCCGCGCCGCTCGCATGGCGGTGCAGCCACTCGAATTGCTGCACTTCACCTGCGAGCGCGCGTTCGATATGGGCACGCGCGCGCTCCTCGGAGGCGGCGCCGTCGGGCTGGCGGGGCGGACTTAAGGTGACCGGGCCCAGCTGCAGCAGCTGCTCGCGGCCGAGGCCGAAGAGTTTCTGCGCGTTCTCGTTGGCATCGACGAAGCGTCCGGTATCCACATCCAGCACGACAATGACTTCCGGCGCGTGATCCACCAGCAGCTGATAACGCGCCGCACTTTCGCGCATGGCCTGCTCACGCTCGCGCCGCTCGGTCACATCGCGCAGGCACAGCACGAACATCTGGCGCTGCGAGAGCGGCGCCTTGCTGACGGCGATCTCGGCCGGAAAGAGCTCCCCGTCCTGGCGCTGCGCCCACAGCTCGCGAGCGGTCAGATCGAGTGCGGTGTCGCCTAAGCTCGCCGCGAGGCGCTCGAGCACCTCGGGGACCGTCTCGTGGCTGCTGGCGATCTTCGGCAGCAACACATCGATGCGCCGCCCGATGACCTCGTCCTCGGAATAACCAAAGACGCGCGCGCCGGTGGGGTTGAAGGTGCGGATGAGACCGGTCTCATCCACCAGCAGCACCACGTCCTTGATGTGATCGAGGATCACCTGCAGGTGCTCACCGGACTGCTCGCGCGCCTCGTGGGCGAGCGCCTGCGCCTCATCGGCCATCAGGCGCATGGACTCCACGATGCCGCGGCGCTCGCGCTCCACGGTCAGATAGTGATCGTTGATCAGGCGCAGCAGCATCGGCACTTCGGGCACGGCGTTGCCGGTGCGCAGCTGCAACTCGCGCAGCTGCGCCTTCAGCTGCGGATGCAGCTCCGGATAGGTTTCAGCGTGCGGCCGCGCATCCGCCCGTACGAGCGTCGTCGTGGCCCCGGGCGTGGGCTCGGAAGAATCGGGGTGCGTCCGAAACGGCTGCGTTTTTGACATAACCAAGGCCACTAAACCCGATTGAGATCATACGGGGGGCGTGCGTTCGGGCTTGTGAAGCCCCTCGCGAAACCGGGCAGTACCCGCAATCGCGCGGGCGCTAGCGCGTGGCCGCCGTCGCCGGGGGCGAGGCGGAGGCGGTCGTGGCCGGCGCGGCTGCCGTGACGGGCTTGGTCGGTAGGTCCGGGATGCCGGTGCCGGCGATCACGGGAATCGAATAGCTCTGGGTGGAGACCTGACCGCCCATATCCACGGACACCACGGCGGTGAGAAGATAAATGCCGTTCTTCTTGGGCAGCACCTTGATGGTGCGCTTGATGGGTGTGTTTTCCACCGGCTTCTCGGCCGGCTCCAGTTCCCCGGAACCGACCAGTTCCAGGCCCTCCTCGCCCTCCACCTTGCCGAATATGCGGTCAAGATTACTGGCCGTGGGCAGGATCGCCAGATCGATATCGACCGGCTGCGCCACGTCCGGGCGCCCGAGCAAGGCAAACTTCACCTGAACCGGAATCGGGCTGCTGCCCGGCTTAACCGAAGTGGCCGCACCGACCAGACTGCGCGCCAGCACATCCTGGGGATTGAGCGCTTTTTTTGCCCGCGTGGCGGCGCGCGTGGCCGGCGTCTCCTCGTGGCTCGAGCCGCAGCCACCGAGCAGGGCCGCAATCAGCAGGGCGGCCGCTGCGTTCGTTGCGAGTTTCCACATGGCTTTTTGGGCGCTACCTGGGATTTGTCTTAAGTCACATCGACCTTAAGGGGCCACAATAACGCCTCTGTGGGGCTGCACGCACGTGCGCCGCTTCGCATTTCTGCGCTCTCACCCGCGCAGCAGCGGCGGATCCTCGATCTGCGCCATCTGCTCGATGAGGTCGATGACGTACCCCTCCCAGTAGCGCTCCTCGCCAAACCACGGAAAGGCCCGCGGAAAGGCCGGATCCCCCCAGCGGTGGGCCACCCAGGCGGCGTGGTGCAGCATGCGCAGCGAGCGCAGCGGCTCGATCAGGCGCACCTGCGCGGAGTCGAAGTCTGCAAACTGCCGGTAGCCCTCGAGCAGCTCCGCCCACTGGTGCTGCTGCTCATCGGGGGAGCCGGCGAGCATCATCCACAGGTCCTGCACGCGCGGACCCATGGCGCAATCATCCAGGTCCACGAACACCGGACCCTGTTCGTTCCACAGCAGATTCCCGAGATGGCAGTCCCCGTGCAGGCGGATCTCACTGACGACGCCGACCGCGGCGAAGGCGCCGCTCACCCGCTCCAGCAGCGCCGCGCTCACCGAGGCGTAACGCTCGTGCAGGCGCTGCGGCAGAAGCTCGCTCGCGAGCACCTGCGCGCGCGCCTCCCAGCCCAAACGCTCCACCCCGATGCGCGGGCGTACGGCGAAGGGCCGCCGCGCGCCGACCTGGTGCAGCCGTGCGAGGCTGCGGCCCAGGATCTGGCGCGCTTCCGGGGCGTCCAGCTCCGGTGCGCGCCCGCGCATGAAGGGGAAGGCGGCGAAGCGAAAATCACTGAAGCGCAGCAGTGTCTGTGCGCCGATGACGAGCGGCGCGGCCACCGGCAGCTCCGCGGCCGCCAGCTCCTGGGTGAACTCGTGCTCCTCGGTGATCTGCGCATCCGTCCAGCGGCGCGGCCGGTAGAACTTCAGCACCAGGGTGCGCGTGTCGCTGCCGAGCTGGTAGACGCGGTTTTCGTAGCTGTTGAGGGCGAACAGGCGCCCGTCAGGCTCCAGCCCCGAGGCGCCGGCCGCGTCCAGGACCACCTCGGGCGTGAGTCCTGCGAAAGGTTGCAACGTGCTGTCGCGGCTTTTGTTTATCATCGGGCCACCATGAAGCAAGGCAGCATATTAGTCACCGGCGGCGCGGGCTATATCGGTTCACACGTGGCGCTGCAGCTCGCCGCGCGCGGAGAGCGCGTCATCATCCTGGATGAT
>DATHLO010000308.1:0-4186 GCA_035488075.1 Steroidobacteraceae bacterium
ACCTTCGACAGCGCCGCCCACGATCTGCGTGCGCCGCTGCACCGCCTGCGCACGCGCATGGATGCGCTGCTCATGCGTACGCCGCCGCTCGAGCCGGCCGTTTACGAGTCGGTGGACGCAGCGCTGCGCGAGGTCGAGCACCTGCAACGCACGCTCGCGACGCTGTTGCAGATCGCGCTCGCCGAGTCCGGGGCACCGCTCGGTGCGCCGGCGGCGGTGGACCTGGCGGAGCTGGCCGCGGAACTGGCCGAACTGTTCGAGCCGCTCGCGGCGGCCCAGGCCCTGGAGCTGGTGTGCGTGACGCAGGGGCCGGCGCTCGTACAGGGCAACCGCCAGCTGCTCGCGCAGCTGCTCACCAATCTCATCGAGAACGGGCTGAAGTACGTGCCGCCGCGCGGCCACATCGAGGTGAGCGTGCGGCCGGTGAGCGGCGCGGTGCGCCTGAGCGTGAGCGACAACGGCCCGGGCATCGCGGCTGCGGATCGCGCACGGGTCGGTCAACCGTTCGTGCGCTTCGGCTCGGATAACGCGCAGCACGGCAGCGGACTGGGCTTAAGCCTTGTGGCCGCCATCGTGCGCCTGCACCGCGGGCATCTGGAACTGCAGGAAAATAGTCCGGGACTGAGGGTGCTGATCGACCTGCCCGCCTGATGAAGGCGCAGCGGCGCGGCGTGACGCTATGAGGCCTTGCTGCCGTGGCAGTCCTTGACGAACTGGGTGCGCGCCGCGCCGCTGAGCTTCTTGGCGTCTGCCTGCTTGTTGCAGGTCTTGACCGAGGTGTGCTTGATCGGGGTTGCCGAGGGCGCCGCGGGCGGCTCGGCAGCCAGGGCCGCACCGCAGGTGAGCGCCACGGCGGCGAACAGGGTCGGGATCTTCATGCGCGCGCTCCTTCGGCGGCTATCGCAACACTGAGGATAGCCGCAGAAATTAGATGAGGAACGCGCCGCGCCGCAACGTGTGCGGCATTAAGAAATCGTCATGCATCAGCGCACGGCGGGCCGCCGGCGCCGTTCAGGCGTCCTTGTCGTGCTCGATGAGGGCGTAGGCGGAGTGATTGTGGATCGACTCGAAGTTCTCCGACTCCACCTGGTAGGCCGCGATGCGCTCGTCGCCGTTCAGGCGCGTGGCAACATCGCGCACCACGTCCTCGACGAACTTCGGGTTGTCATAAGCACGCTCGGTCACGTACTTCTCATCGGGGCGCTTGAGGACGCTGTACAGCTCGCAGGAGGCTTCGCTCTCGGCGATCTCGATCAGCTCCTCGATCCACATGTGGCTGCGCAGCTTGGCCTTGATGGTGACGTGTGAGCGCTGATTGTGGGCGCCGTAGTCGGCGATCTTCTTGGAGCACGGACAAAGGCTCGTGACTGGCACCGTCACCCCCACCCACATCTCGGTGTGGCCGTGGCGGTGCTCACCGATGAGCGTGCAGCGGTAATCCATCAGGCTCTCCACGCCCGAGATCGGCGCCTTCTTCATGATGAAGTACGGAAAGCTCATCTCGATGTGGCCGGTGTCCGCCTCGAGGCGCGCGGTCATGGTGCGCAGCATCGCACGGAAGGACTCGACCGAGATCTCGCGCTCGCCGTGCAGGATTTCGACGAAGCGTGACATGTGCGTGCCCTTGAAATTGTGCGGCAGGCTCACGTACATGTTGAAGCTGGCGATGGTGTGCTGCTCGCCCGCGGAGCGGTCCTTGACCCGCACCGGGTGGGTGATGTCCTTGATACCGACGCGGTTGATCGGCAGCTGGCGCGTATCGGCGCGAGCCTGCACGTCTTCGACCTCGGCCGTGGCGCGCCCAATCTTGGCGGTGGCAGACGGGGGATTCATGGTGGGGAAAGCCTACAGGAAACGCGTGGAAATCCGTAATGCCATTCTCGCCAGCGCGCCGGCGCTGCGGATATACCTCTTAAGTAAGGATCCGGCGCGAGCGCGCGCGCAGCCGTCAAATCGGCGCGCGGGAACGCACGGTAAATGGGGGCGCGGGGAACGCTCTCAAGCGCCGCCGGCCGAGCGCAGGCGCTCGTGCGGCTGCAGTGCCCACCAGCGCTCAATGCGCGCGGCGAGGCCCGCGGCGTCCAGAGCCGCCGCGGCGAGGCAGCCGTCGCGCGAGCCGTGTTCGATGAAGCGATCCGGGATGCCCACCTGCAGGAGCGGTATCTGCAGGCCCTCCGAGGCGAGCAGTTCCCCGATCGCAGAACCCGCGCCGCCGCGAATAGCGTTTTCCTCGATGCTCACGAAGGCGCGGTGGCGCGCGGCGAGTGCGATCAGCAGATCCTCATCCAGGGGCTTCACGAAGCGCATGTTGACGAGCGTCGCGTCGAGCCGTTCGGCGATGGCCTGTGCGGGCGCAAGCAACGCACCGAACACCAGGAGCGCGAGCCCACTCTTGCCCTCGCGGCGCACCTGCGCCCGGCCCACCGGCAGCGCGCTCATCTCCTTCTGCACCGGTACGCCCGGACCGCTGCCGCGCGGATAGCGCACGAACGCCGGGCCGGTGAGCGTCGTGGCGGTGTAGAGCATCTGGCGACACTCGTTCTCATCGGCCGGCGCCATGACGACGGTGTTGGGGATGCAGCGCAGGTAGGACAGATCGTAACTGCCCTGGTGCGTGGCGCCGTCACTGCCGACGAGCCCGGCGCGGTCGACCGCGAACACGACCGGCAGGTTCTGCAGGGCGACATCGTGAATGAATTGATCATAGGCACGCTGCAGGAACGTGGAGTAAATCGCCACCACCGGCTTTAGGCCCTCGGTGGCGAGTCCTGCGGCAAAGGTGACGGCGTGTTGCTCGGCGATGGCGACGTCGAAGTAGCGCTCCGGAAAGCGCTTGGAGAACTCGACCAGGCCGGAGCCCTCGCGCATCGCGGGCGTGATGCCGATGATGCGCGGGTCGCGCTCGGCCATGTCGCACAGCCATTCGCCGAACACCTGAGAGTAGCTCGGGCCGGAGCTCTTCTCCTTGAAGATCGTGCCGCTTGCCGGATCAAAGGGCCCGGGGCCGTGCCACTTGATCGGATCGGCCTCGGCCGGTGCGTAACCCTTGCCCTTGCGCGTCACAACATGCAGGAACTGCGGGCCGCGCAGTTCCTTCAGGTTGCGCAGCGTGCGCACCAGCGCCTTGACGTCGTGCCCGTCCATGGGACCTATGTAGTTGAAGCCCATCTCCTCAAAGAGTGTTCCGGGCAGCACCATGCCCTTGAGGTGCTCCTCGGAGCGGCGCGCCAGCTCCCACACGGTGGGCATCTGGCGCAGCACCTTTTTGCCGCCTTCGCGCAAGTGCGCGTACATGCGACCCGAGAGCGCGCGCGCAAAATGATTGGAGAGAGCGCCGACGTTCTCCGAGATCGACATGTCGTTGTCGTTAAGGATTACGAGCAGATCCGTCGGCAGGGAACCGGCATGATTCAGCGCCTCGAAGGCCATACCGGCCGTGAGCGCGCCATCGCCGATCACCGCGACGACGCGCCGTTCTTCGCCGGCGCGTGCCGCCGCCACCGCCATGCCGAGGGCGGCGCTGATCGAGGTGCTCGAGTGGCCGACGCCGAAGGTGTCGTACTCGCTCTCCGCGCGGCTCGGGAACGGCGCCAGGCCGCCGTCCTGCTTGATGGTGTGCAGCTGATCACGCCGCCCGGTGAGCACCTTGTGGGGGTAGGCCTGGTGGCCGACGTCCCACACGAGCCGGTCATGGGGCGTGTCGAACACGTAGTGCAGGGCGACCGTGAGTTCCACCGTGCCCAGGCCGGCGGCGAAATGCCCGCCACGCGTGCTCACGCTATGGATGAGGAATTCGCGCAGCTCCCGGGCGAGCACCGGCAGTTTACCGACGGGCAGGCGGCGCAGGTCCGCCGGCGTTGCAATCGCGGCGAGCAGTGGATAGTTGTCCAACGCTACGGTCATCGCCGGGCCAGTTTACACGCGCATCCGCGCGACGGAGAAAAGTGGCACGCCCGGCTCAGCTGGCACGGCTGACGACGAATTCAGCCAGCTGCACCAGGGCTGTTGCCCGCTCGCCCAGGGGCCTGAGCGCCTCGATCGCGGCGTCGCGCAGTTCCTGCGCCCGGCGGCGGGCGGCCGCCAGGCCCGCGGTGCTCGGGTAGGTGGGTTTGGCGTGCGCAGCGTCGGCGCCGGTGGCCTTGCCGAGCACCCGCGGATCGCCCTCGATGTCGAGGATGTCGTCCTG
>DATHLO010000309.1:0-9099 GCA_035488075.1 Steroidobacteraceae bacterium
GGCACCTACTCCTCGATCTACATCTCGAGCGCGATCGCGCTGGACTGTGGCCTGACCGCGGAGCACGTGTTTCCGAGCGTGAAGAAGGCGGCCCTCGATCACCTGCCTTAAGCGGGACGTGCCCAGCTGCTCGGCGACCCCCATACCTGGCTAGCCTTTCTCACGCTGTCGCTGCTCGAGATCGTGCTCGGCATCGACAATCTCATCTTTATCTCCATCCTGGTGGAGCGCCTGCCGGCGCAGCTGCAGAACAAGGCGCGCGTCAGCGGGCTGGCGCTCGCGATGCTGACACGCATTGGCCTTCTGTTTTCCCTGGTGTGGATCACGCACCTGGTGACACCGCTGTTCTACGTGGCGGCGCAGTCGGTGTCCGGTCGCGACCTCGTACTCTTGGGTGGAGGCGCGTTTTTGCTGGTGAAAAGCGTGCTGGAGATGCATCAGGCGCTTGAAGGCGCGGCACGCGATCCGAACCGCACGCAACTGCGCCACCGCTTCGCGGCGGTGATCGTGCAGATCGGTCTCATCGACATCGTGTTCTCACTCGACTCGGTGTTTACCGCGATCGGTCTCGCCCGCGAGCTCCCCGTCATGGTGGCGGCGATCGTCGTGGCCATCATCGTCATGATGCTGGTGTCGCGGGCGCTCGGCGCATTCATCCACCGCCACCCGACCATCAAGATGCTGGCGCTCGCATTCCTGCTGCTCATCGGCTTCGCGCTCATCGCCGAGGGGCCGCACTTCCCGATCCCGAAGGGTTATCTGTACTTCGCGATGGCGTTCGCGGTCGGCGTGGAGCTACTCAACACTCGCCTGCGGCGTCGCCTGGACGAGCGGCAGCCCTAGCGAGCCGTCGCCCGCAGACGGCTGTGACGATGGCCGTACAGAACGTATACGATCACGCCGGCGGCGGTCCACAACCCGAGCCGCCACCAGGTCGGGGTGCCCAGCATGTACATCATGAAGCCGCACACCAGCGCGCCGGCGATGCAGGTAAACCACGGCCACGGCGCGCGGAAGGGGCGCCGCAGATCAGGGCGCGTGCGGCGCAGGATCAGCACGCCAATACATACGGTCACGAAGGCTGCCAGCGTGCCGATCGAGACCACTTCGCCTAAGAGCTTCACCGGGAACAGGCCGCCGATGATGGCAGCGGCGACGCCCGTGATCACCGTGCCGGTGGAAGGCGTGCGAAAGCGCGGATGCACCCGACCGAAGAACCGCGGCAGCAGGCCATCGCGTGCCATGGCGAAGAAAATTCGCGCCTGCGCGATCGTCATCACCAGCATGACTGAGGTCATCCCAGCTACGGCACCGAGTTTCAGGGGCAGACCGAGCCAGTGCAGTCCCTGGTACTTGTCCAGCGCCAGCGCCACGGGAGCTGCGACGTCGAGTTCTTTATAGCTCACCATACCCGTGAGCACCGTGGCGACGGCCACGTACAGCACGGTACAGACGATGAGACTGGCGAGGATCCCGATCGGCATGTCGCGCTGCGGATTCTTGGTCTCCTGCGCCGCCGTCGAGATGGCATCAAAGCCGATATAGGCGAAGAAGATGACGCCCGAGGCGGCCATGACACCGCTCCAGCCGAACACCCCGGTGGTGCCGGTATTGGGCGGTATGAACGGATGCCAGTTGGCGGTATTGATGTAACTCACGCCGAAGAGGATGAACAGCACCACCACTGTCACCTTGATGGCGACAATCACCGAGTTGAAAGCCGCCGACTGCTGAATACCGATGTAACAGATGGTCGCGATCGCCGCGACGATCGCCATGGCGGGTAGGTTGAGAATGGCGCCGGTGCGTATGATGTGCAGACCATCCGCCGCCGGGCCCAATGGGGCGTTCGACAGCGCGGAGGGAATGTGGATATGCAGCTGTTCGAGCAGACTGATGGCGTAACCGGACCAGCCGACCGATACGGTCGCCACCGCGAATAGGTATTCGAGGATCAGGTTCCAGCCGATGAACCAGGCGATCCCCTCGCCGAGGGTGGCATACGAGTAGGAGTAAGCGCTGCCTGAGACCGGGATCATCGCGGCGAACTCGGCATAACACAGGCCCGCGAGCGTGCAGCCGATGCCGGCGACGATGAAGGACAGCGCGAGCGCGGGACCCGCATGATTGGCGGCAGCGGTGCCGGTCAGCACGAAAATTCCGGTGCCGATGATGCCGCCGATGCCGAGCAGCGTCAGCTGCGTGGCGCTGAGCGCGCGGCGCAATTCGTTACCGGAGGCTTCCTGCGCGTGCAGCTCGTCGATGGACTTGGTCGCGAGTAGTTGTGACGCCATGAAACCCCCCGATTTTGCGCGAGGACTCTACACAAGCACCCTGGGGAAAGCGAGACAGCGCGGCGCGCAACGACGGCGCGCACAGCGCCTTACGCGTCGCGCAGCTCCGCCGGAATGTGCGGCGCCAGCAGTTCCAGCAGCGCCGCGTACACCTTGGGAGTGCCGGCGACGATGTGTCCCGCCTGGCGGTACTCAGCGCCGGTGAGCGTGCCGATGCGCCCGCCGGCCTCCTGGATGAGCAGTGTCCCCGCGGCGGTGTCCCAGGGCGAGAGGCCGATCTCCCAGAACGCATCCACGCGTCCGGCGGCGACGTAGGCGAGATCCAGGGCCGCCGCGCCCGGGCGGCGCACGCCGGCAGCCTGCTCGGCCACGGCGCGCAACATTGCGAGGTAAGCGTCGAGGTAGCGCGTGTTAGCGCGGTAGGGAAAGCCGGTGCCGATAAGCGCGCCCTCCATGCCGCGGGCCTTGCTCACGCGGATACGACGGTTCTCCAGGTGCGCACCGGCGCCGCGACTGGCGGTGAACAGCTCCCCGCGCATAGGGTCGTACACCACCGCGTGCTCAAGGCGGCCCTTGATCTGGCAGGCGATCGAGACCGCAAACACCGGAAAGCCGTGCAGGAAATTGGTCGTGCCGTCCAGCGGATCGATGATCCAGACCGTCTCGTGCGAACCGCTCTGGCCGCTCTCCTCGGCGAGAAAGGCGTGCTGCGGGTAATGGCGGCGGATGGTAGCGATGATCTCGTGCTCGGCCGCGTGATCGACCTCGGTGACGAAGTCGTTGCGTCCCTTGGAGGTCACCGTGAGGGATTCCAGGCGGTTGAGGCTGCGGATGATGACTTCGCCGGCGCGGCGCGCGGCGCGCACGGCAATATTGAGAAGCGGCTGCACGGTAACTAAGCTCGTATCACCCGTCGTCGGCGTAACTGCCTGCGGCAGCCTTAAGCCGTATACAGTCACTAGCGTAACAGATGAACTCCACCTCCATTCGCGTCGTCCTAGTCTCACCTTCGCACCCGGGCAACATCGGTGCGGTGGCGCGCGCGATGAAGAACATGGCGCTCGAGGAGCTCGTGCTGGTACGTCCGCGGCAGTTTCCAGACCCGGAGGCCACGGCGCGCGCCTCGGGGGCGCATGACGTGCTCGGCGCCGCACGCGTGGTTGGGACGCTCGCCGAGGCGCTGCGTGGCTGCGGCTTCGTGGCGGCGACCACTTCGCGCGAGCGTGACCAGTACTTCCGCGTGCTGGACGTGCGCGCGGCCGCCCCACGCATCGTGACGGAAGCGCTGCGCGCCCCGACTGCGGTGGTGTTCGGCGCCGAGCGCACCGGGCTCACCAACGAGGAACTTGAAACGGCCCACGTGCTGATTCGTATACCGGCGAGCGACGCCTACGCCTCGCTCAATCTTGCGATGGCCGTGCAGGTAGTGGCGTACGAGCTATTCCGGGCGCGTGGCGTGGCGGTGCCGGCGGCGGCGCCGGGCGCCGCGCCGCTGGCCTCCGCCGCGGACATGCAGCGCCTGTTCGAGCACTTAGCGCAGGTGCTTGAACAGATCGATTTCCGCGATCGCACCCAGAGCGGCACGCATCTTATGGCCCGCATCCGGCGTTTCCTGCAGCGCGCCGAACTCGATGAGAATGAAGTGAACATCCTGCGCGGCATTCTGACCGCCGTGCAGAGCCGGCGCCGCGCGGCCGGTGAACACCGATGAGCGCAAGCGCGCCGGTGTATCTGGACTACGCGGCCACCACGCCGGTCGATCCGGCCGTGGCCGCGGCCATGGGCGAGTGTCTGACCCTCGCGGGTACGTTCGGCAATCCTTCTTCCGCACACGCCTATGGCGTTGCGGCCGCGCGGCGCGTCGAGCAGGCGCGCGCCCAGGTGGCAGCCCTGATTGGCGCCGCGGCCGATGAGATTGTGTTCACCTCCGGAGCCACCGAATCGAACAACCTTGCGATTCTCGGCGCCGCGCTCGCCGGCGCCGATCGCGGACGGCACGTGGTGACCGTGCGCACCGAGCACAAGGCGGTACTGGACCCCTGCAAGCACCTCGCGCGTCTTGGCGGCAGCGTCACCTATCTCACGCCCGCTGCCAACGGGCTTGTAACGCCCGAGGCGCTAGCGCTGGCGCTGCGCCCAGACACGGTGCTGGTATCGGTGATGTACGTCAATAACGAGACCGGCGTGCTGCAGGACATCGCCGCCCTCAGCGCCCTGTGCCGCGAGCGCGGCATCACCTTCCATAGCGATTGCGCACAGGCCGCCGGCAAAGTGCCGCTGGATGTGCGTGAACTGTCGGCGGATCTTTTGTCTTTCACCGCGCACAAGCTCTACGGGCCCAAGGGCGTCGGAGCGCTGTATGTGCGGCGTGGCGGCCGCGGCCTGTTGCAGCCGCTGATGTTCGGCGGCGCTCAGGAGCGCGGACTGCGCCCCGGAACCCTTCCGACACACCAGATTGCAGGCTTTGGCAGCGCCTGCGAGATCGCGGCGCGGGAACTGCCACGCGAAGCGCCGCGACTGCAGGGGCTGCGCGAGCGGCTGTGGGGGCAGTTAGCGCACCTGGGCGGGCTGCACTTAAACGGGGAAGGCGCCCCGCGCGTGCCGGGCATCCTGAACGTGTCGTTTGCCGGGGTCGAAGGCGAGAGCCTGGTGGGTGCGCTTACGGGGCTCGCCGTCTCGACCGGGGCGGCGTGCAACTCCGAATCCCGTGAACCCTCCTATGTGCTGCGCGCACTCGGTCGCAGCTCGCGGCTCGCAGAAAGCTCCTTACGCTTCAGCGTGGGCCGCTTTACCGCCGAGGCCGACGTCGACCGCGCCGCCGCGGAAGTCACGCGCGAGGTCGTGCGCCTGCGGGGCCTGTCGCCGGCGGCCCCCAAGGGGCCGGAGCCGCCGCTCGCGACGGGCGAACAGCGCCTGCGTGGCGAAGCGGGCGGGGCCGAGGAGGGCACCTGGGTGCGCTTTGAGCTTCTGGTGGGCCCCGACAGTGTGAAAGAGGCCCATTTTAAGATTCTGGGCTGCCCCCATACTATGGATACGACACGCTGGCTGTGCGCGCAGTTGCCCGGCCGCTCGCGCGCTGCGCCACTGCCGGGTACGCCGATCGAGTGGGCTGCGGCACGTGCGGTGCCGGTGGAGAAACTCGGACGCTTGCTGGTTGTCGAAGATGCTCTGCGCGCCTGCCTCGCACGATGGGTTTGACGCGCTACAATGCGAGGACTAATGGCCATTTCCCTGACGGAATCCGCCGCCCACCGGGTCAAAACCTTTCTCGCCGCCCGCGGCGGTGGTATCGGGCTGCGCCTCGGGGTGCGCAAGACCGGCTGCTCCGGCTTCGCCTACGTCATCAACTATGCGGACGGCCCGGCTCCGGGGGATGCGGTTTTCGAAGACCACGGCGTGCCGGTTTTCGTCGATGCCGCGAGTTTGAAGCTCATCGACGGCACGATCGTGGACTTCGTGAAAGAGGGGCTGAACGAGGCCTTCCGGTTCAGGAACCCGAACGTGAAGGGCGAGTGCGGGTGCGGGGAGAGTTTCTCCGTGTGAGGTGCAGTCGCGTGCCTGAGGCCGTATCGGGGCTGCGGCTGCGTGAAAAAAGCCTTACCAAACCGACACTTCCAAGTCTTCCCTCGTTGCCGCAGGCGCCCGCGTCAAGGTACACTTTGCGGCTTGCTCCCGGGCGGAACGCAGCCGCGCCGGCCACTTCCCGCACACACCGTCTGATTTCGAAAGGCTAAGCGAATGGCGCTCGAGCGCACCCTGTCCATCGTCAAACCCGACGGCGTGAGCGCCAATCTCATTGGCGAGGTCTATCGCCGCTTCGAGAAGGCCGGCCTGTCAATCATCGCCGCGCGCATGCGGCAGCTGTCACAGGCGGAGGCGGAGGGTTTCTATGCGGTGCATCGCGAACGCCCCTTCTTCAAGGACCTGGTGCGCTACATGAGCTCAGGTCCGGTGATCGTGCAGGTACTGGAAGGGGAGAACGCGATCGCGCGTAACCGCGAGATCATGGGCGCGACGGATCCGCGGAAGGCCGCCGCGGGCACCATCCGCGCGGATCTCGCCAAGAGCATTGAGCAGAACGTCGTGCACGGCTCGGACGCCCCTGATACCGCCACCCGCGAGATTGCCTACTTTTTCAGTGCCCTCGAACTGCACCCCCGTGCCTGAGCGGGCTTGAGCCCAAAGCGCCTGCCGCCATGGATACCATCGCCACCGAACGCACGAACTTGCTGGGTCTCGCCCGACCGCAGCTGGAGGCGTTCGTGGCGCAGCTCGGCAGTAAGCCCTTTCGCGCGCGCCAACTGATGAACTGGATCTACAAGCGCGGCGTGGGCTCCTTTGCGCAGATGACTGATCTTGCCAAGGAGTTTCGCGCGCGCCTGGATGAACGCGCGGAAGTGCGGGCGCCGCAGATCGTCTCCCTGCAGCACTCCGCGGACGGCACGACGAAGTGGCTGCTGAAGGCGGACGCGAACCAGGCTTTCGAGATGGTGTTCATTCCTGAGCCGGATCGCGGCACGCTGTGCATTTCCTCCCAGGTGGGCTGTGCGCTCGACTGCTCGTTCTGCGCGACCGCGCAGCAGGGCTTCAACCGCAACTTGAGTAGCGCCGAGATCGTGGGTCAGGTGTGGCTCGCCGCCCGCGAGCTTGAGTGCGCCGAGCGCGCCCAGGCGGTCACGGCCGCCGTGCCCGCTCCTGCAGGGGATGAGCGCCACGTGACCAACGTCGTGCTCATGGGCATGGGCGAGCCACTCGCGAACTTCCGCAACGTGGTGCCGGCGCTGCGCGTGCTCATGGATGACTTCGGGTTCGATCTGTCGCGCAGGCGCGTGACGCTCTCGACCTCGGGCCTCGTGCCGCAGATCTACAAGCTCGCCGAGGAGACCAACGTGGCGCTTGCGGTGTCGCTGCACGCCCCCGACGATGCGCTGCGCAACGAGCTCGTACCGATTAACCGCAAGCATCCGATCGCGGAACTTCTCACCGCCTGCTGGCACTACCTGGATGAGCAGAATGGCCGCAGCGTCACCTTTGAGTACGTGATGCTCGAGGGCATCAACGATTCCCCCGCGCAGGCGCGCGCGCTCGCCCGCCTGCTCAAGGGTCACCCGGCCAAGGTCAATCTCATCCCGTTCAATCCGTTTCCCGGTACGCGCTATCGGCGTTCCTCGGCGCCGGTTATCCAGCGCTTTCGCGACGAGCTGCTACAGCGCGGGGTGCTCGCGACCGTGCGCCGCACGCGCGGTGAAGACATCGACGCGGCCTGCGGGCAGCTCGCCGGCCGCGTCATCGATCGCACCACGGTGCGCCTCGGCAACAAGGTCATTGGCGTTGCGGTTCAAACATGAGCAAATCAGTGAACGATCTGTGGTCCGTCCGCCTGCGCCTGTCCGTGACGGGCGCCGTTTGCGCGCTGCTGCTGGCCGCCTGCGTGCACACCACTCCGCACCAGGCGCCTCCCGACCCGAAAAATGCCGCGATCGCCAACTTGCAGCTGGGCAGCGCTTACATGAACCAGGGGGAACTGCAGCTCGCCAAGGACAAGCTCGACAAGGCGCTCACACAGGACCCCAACAATCCTGAGGTACACAGCGTGCGTGCGATGCTGTTCGAGCGCATGGGACAACCTGCCAAGGCCGACGCGGAATACCGCACGGCCTTGCGCCTGGCGCCGAACGATCCGAACGTGATCAACAACTACGCGGTCTACCTGTGCCAGAACGGTCGCACGGACGAGGGCGTGAAGCACTTCCTGCTGGCGGCGAAGAATGCCCTGTATCGCACGCCGGAAGCGGCCTACACCAATGCCGGCGTGTGCTTGCGCGCCGCGAAGCCACCGCGTGACGAAGAGGCGCGCGCCGATTTCGTGAAGGCGCTGCAGCTGCGGCCGGACTTCGCGGACGCGGCGTACCAGCTCGCGGATCTGGAGTTTCAGCACGGCGAGCTGCCGCAGTCGCGCGCACTGCTGGACGCGTATCTGGGTAACTTTCGCGAGACCCCGGACATACTGCTGCTCGCGGTGCGCGTGGCGCGCGCCCAGAACGACCGTGTAGGGGCTCAGCGCTACGCGCGCAAGCTGCAGATGGACTTCCCCGGATCCGACCAGGTGCGTGCGCTGGCCGGACTCGACCACAACCCCGGCTGAATGACATGACGAGGGAAGGTGGCGGCGTCGGCATCGGCGCGCGGCTGCGTGCCGCACGCGAGCGCAAGGGCCAGACGATCCTGCAGGCCGCCGAGAAACTGCACGTCGACGCGCGGGTTCTCGAGGCGCTCGAAGCGGAGAATTTCGAGCCGCTCGGCGCGGACGTGTACGTGCGCGGGCATCTGCGCCACTACGCTGAACTGGTCGGCGAATCACCGGCGCAGCTGCAGGAGCTCTACACCAACACGAGCCCGCAGACGCGCCCGGACCTGACACGCATACCCCGTGGCGAACGTGCCCCGGAGTCCGCCCGCCTGATGCTGCCGGCGCTGCTCGGGGTCCTCGGCCTTACCCTTGCCGGACTGCTGTGGTGGCTGCTGACGCTGCCGGGCGCGAAGCCCCGCGCGCTCTCACCGGCGCCGATTTCCGCGCCGCCGCTGAGCAGCGCCGAGGGCGAGCCGGGTGCGGCGCCCGCCCCGTCCCCGCCCGCGCCGCTCACCACAGCCGCAACGAACGCGCGGCCTGCGGCGGCGGCGCCCGCCGTCGCAGGCACCGGACAGACGCTTACCCTGAAATTCTCCGGGGAGAGCTGGGTGCAGATTGCGGATGGGCGTGGCCACACGCTGCTCGATGGGCTGCAGCCGGCCGGCAGCACGCGCG